>CALBHM010000321.1 GCA_937892835.1 uncultured Ruminococcus sp.
TGCCGAGGGGTGTACAACGGTAGAAAATATTCATTTTATTGACAGAGGATATGAATCGCTCGAAAAGAGCCTCGACTATATAGGAGCAAAAATAAAAAGGATTGACTGACGATGAAAAAGCTGACAGCAAGACAGGTCGCTGCCCTTTCGCCCGAAGCGAGAGAGCGATACGAAAAGAAACTTAAAACGGTCAAACGCAACCGCAGGATTCTCTCGGGAATCATTGCGGCTGTTGCCGTTGCCGCTGTCTTTGCTGTGCTTTCTGTGACAGTACTTTTCAACGTCAGCGAAATAAAGGTTGCCAAGGCAGGCACTCATTACAAAGCCGAGCAGATTCTCGATGCCGCAGGCATTGAGGTCGGCGACAATATGGTGACGACAGATTGGGAAAAGGTCAAAGCAAAAGTTGAGAAAAAGCTTCCTTATATTCTTTCGCTCGACATTAGCAAAAGTGTAAGCGGAAAAATAACCTTCACGGTAAAAGACGATAAGGCGGCATTGATTTTTAAAACCGCTGACGGATATGCGATAGCCGATTCGAACGGAAAGACGCTTGAGGTGATGAAAGAAAGACCTAAGATTAACGGACTTACGCTTTTGACGGTAAAAAACAAAATCAATGCAAAACCGGGTGAGGTTATCGGATTCTCCGACGAGAATGAAAAGACGCTTTATGACGATATCTGTGCCGCAATAAAAAGTTCGGGAATAAAGAATATAACGGGAATTGACATTTCCGACAGAAAAAATATTTATCTTGAATACCAAAACAGATACAGGCTTTATCTCGGTGACAGCAGTGATGTCGAGTATAAGTTGAAAGAGGCAAAAAAGGTCATCGCTCAGGAGGATGAAACAAACCCCGAGCAGATTGGCGAAATAAATCTTTCTATCTCTAAAAAAGTCTATGTTGAGCCGCTTGAGTCACTTGAAAAGACAACCGCTGCTGCAACAAAGCCGGCTGCAGCCGAGGAAAAGACAACTCAGGCTGAGGAAGAAACAACACAATCGGATGATTCGGACGATGAAGAAAACACGACAGAACCTGAGGAGGAAGCCGAGCCGGAGGAGGAGACTGCAACGGCAGAGGAGACGGCCGAGGAAGAATAAAATGAGAGTAAATCCACGTTTTTTTCGGCAGAAAAAGACTATCGGATAGATGTATGCTGCCATAGCTTGCGAATACCGAAAAAAATCCGATTTTTTTGCCTGTTTTCGTGATATTAGTCTTGAAATTGATAAAAAAGTATGATATCATAGCAGTTGTGTAAAACTTGGAGTAAATATGATTTACAAAACGGAGGTTTTTAAAATGGCATTTGAAATTGATAACGATTTCGAGAGCACCGTTCAGATCAAGGTTATAGGCGTCGGTGGCGGCGGCGGAAACGCAGTCAACACAATGATCGCTCAGGGTATGCAGGGTGCCGAGTTTATCGTAGTTAACACGGACAAGCAGGTGCTTGTCAATTCCCAGGCAACTCACAGAATTCAGATCGGCGAGAAGTCCACAAGAGGACAGGGCGCCGGCGGACGTCCCGAGGTTGGCGAAAAGGCAGCCGAGGAGAGCAGAGAGGAAATCTCTTCAATCCTTAAGGGAACAGATATGGTATTTATCACCGCAGGTATGGGCGGCGGCACAGGTACAGGTGCAGCTCCCGTAATCGCAGAGATCGCTAAGGAAATGGGCGTTCTCACAGTCGGTGTTGTTACAAAGCCTTTCAAGTTTGAGGGCAAGAAGAGAAGCACACTCGCAGAGCAGGGCATTGCTCGTCTTTCTGAGAACGTTGACAGCCTCATCGTTATCCCGAATGACAGACTTAAGCTCCTCAGCGACCGCTGCAAGACTCTTTCAGAGGCATTCCTCGTAGCAGATGAGGTTCTTTCACAGGGCGTTAAGAGCATTTCAGAGCTCATTAAGGTTCCGGGCTTCGTTAACCTCGACTTCGCTGATGTTTGCAGCGTAATGAGAGATGCGGGCTATGCTCACATGGGCGTCGGCACAGCGAAGGGCAAGGACAAGAGCCTTCAGGCAGCGGATATGGCTACATCAAGTCCGCTTCTCGAGACATCTATCGCAGGTGCAAAGGGCGTTATCATCAGCATCACTTCTTCGCCGGATATCGGACTTGAAGAAATCGAGAACGCTTGCGAATCCATCACAGAGAAGGCACATCCGGATGCAAACATCACATGGGGTGTTGCATTCGACTCCAAGCTTGAAGATGAGATCATCATCACGGTTATCGCTACAGGTTTTGACGCAAAGCCGTCAGAGGATTTCGGCTCTATCCCGACCTTTAAGGCAACTTCAAACGCAGGCGCACCGATTCGCTCAACAGCAGCTGCTTCGGCAAATGCTCCGATCGAGCCGCCGGTTGTTAACAGCTCAAAGCCGCAGGCAAAGGGCGGAGTTGACGATGAGGATTTCTATGTAATTCTTAACGACATTATCAAGAAGAAGGGCGACAACAACTGATTGTCCCGTAAATAAAAAACTGGACCTCGACTGAATGTCGGGGTCTTTTTTTACCGGGAAACGTATAAATCCTAAATTTAATGAATTAAGGGAAAATGTATACATTTAACGCTTATAACAAATTGCACAAAAAATCACCATGTTTTTTGTAACATAGTTCATTTACTTTTCTTTGCAAAAAAAGTATAATATAGTAAACATTTATGATCTCGAAAGGGGCAGAATATCATGAGCAAGAAAAAGAAAGTCTCGGCAGATCCGAATGAGGAAATCGTTGAGACCAAGAAAGCTAAAAAAGAAAAGAAAGCGAAGAAGGAAAAGACTCCAATGGATATCGATTCCAAGAAAACGCTTGCAAAGAGCATCACGGCTCTCGTTTGTGTTATCGCAATCTGCGTTACTGCTGTTGTAAACACAGGCAAAATCTGCGACGCTACAAAGAAAGCGG
>CALBHM010000322.1 GCA_937892835.1 uncultured Ruminococcus sp.
CGTGTGCGTGAGTACGAACTCCGTCACGGCATCACCGAGCCGACCTCTGCTTGACCGTCTGGCGAACGGAAAAGCCCCACAGCACCGTCCGAGCCTGCGGAGCTGAAAACTAACCGCTGAAAAGAAAAAGCCCTCAGAAACGCTTACAGAGCGTTTCCGAGAGCTTGCGGTTAGTGTATAGTCTATTGGCACATTATATTTCTGTACCTTATAACTTCAAATCATTGTTTTGGTGCGCTCCATAACAAACGCATACTCTAATGGAACACATGAACAGGAGTGCTATATAGTTCTAAATGCTGTTTCCATTTCAGCTACCGACTTAAAACGCTTTTCCTTGTCCGATGATAAACCTTTTTCTACGAAAGCCTTTAATTTGGCATCTGTAATACGGTCAGCGGTTGCCTTACCTGTCAATATAAAAGCAACAAGTCTTGTGAGTGCATATGTTTCGTGTAGGATAGTATAATTCTTGAAGCCCTCTGTTATGAGGGCAGGATCATTATAGCAACCTTTAAGTATTGTATCGACCGAAGTTAAATCACTATCAGGTAGCTTTACCAAGCCAAAATCACAAATCTTAACTACATTTACATCATCATAGACTTTTATCATAACATTTGCAGGGCTAATATCTCGATGAAGTACATTTTTGGAATGAATGAATTTGAAAGCACGGAAGATTTGGTAAATAATGTTCTTTTTCTCCTCTATTGCAGGCTTCTGTTTTTCAATATACTCCTTTAGTGTGAAATCCATATATTCCATTATGTACTCATTCTTTTCCCCATCGTAGCGATATACTTCCACGATATAGGGAGAAGAAAGCCTTGTCATTTGCTCATATTCCTGTTTGAAGCGTTCGATTTCTTTTGAAGATAAGTCGGAATTGGCTCTTTTCAGGACAAAAGTACGGTTATAGAATTTATCAAAGAAAGAGTACACTGTTGCATAAGAACCAAAGCCAATTTGTTTCAAGTCGGCATACTGCTGTTCGGCAGAGGTAGAATTTATTTTTACAGAGTCCTTCTTTCTGAAAATAGGATCTGTATAGTAAATGACAACCTTCTCCATGTGCGGAGGTATGGGACTTCCACCACTTTTCACCAAGAACTCCATAGATTTCGTAATAACCTGTTCGTAATATGGATCAACGGAAAAGGCATAGTTTGTTGTTTTTAGAACTCTTTCAAGCCCCCTGAGAACCTCAATAGCTAATATCAGCTCCCTGCTATTTTCAGCCCAGTAGTGATTGCCATAATCTCCAGTGGGAAGTCTTTCGTTCATTGCAGAATAATTATCGACAAACAAGTGGTGTATAGTCGAAAATATCTCCTGTATTTTTCTATTGTGAAACGATTCATATAAATCTAAGTATTCGATATTTATTCGGTCACCAAGCAGTCTGTATTGTGACTCAATATAATTATCGACTGTTGCCATACACATCACTCCTTATATGGATATAGGGCGATTTGTTCAACCGCCCTATAAGTGTTATATTTCCTTATACTCCGGCATCGACTCAATCAGGTCAAGCGTTTTCAGGCTCACGCTGATGACCGAGATCAGCAGATTGAAGATATACTTCTCATCGCCGTATGTGTTCGGATCGTCGGTGATACCGCTGTCCTTGTCAGTCTTAACACGGTAGCTCTCCATGATCCACTCAATAGCCGATCTGCCGTTGACTACATACTCATACGCTCTTTCGGGAATATTGCTGATCGTAATATAGTCATTGAAGATGATCGTACCCTTGTCGTTGTCCTTGCCGTCCTTCTTGAAACGCATCTTGCTTACAGCGTAGTCCTCTTTGGTGATAGCAATATCCAGCCCAAGTGCAGCGGCATCGGCAGGGGCTTCATAGTGCAGGTGCAGCTCAGCGAGCTGTCTGCCGATCTCCACATATTTCGGGAACTTTTCAAGTGTCGGGATACGCACCATTTCTTTTGCGAGGTTATCCGCATAGGCTTCAATGTAGTCCTTGCTGTGCAGGACGGCGTACAGATAGTAGAAAATGTCCTCTTTGGTAACTCTGTCACCGTAGATACCTTTGAATTTAGTGAGTGCTGCGTCTGAAATAGCAAAGCGTTTCTTGTATGTTACGGTATCTTCTTCTGCCATATCACCGAACAGTGTCATTTGAGCATCCCTATGCTTTTCCTCTCTGTCATACATATACATCGGGAAACAAATAGAATGTTCCATAAAGTTAAGGTCTTGAATTGTATTCGTCAGTAAAACTGAGAAGTTCTTTTTGATAGGAGCGCCTGATATGCAGATAACAAGGTTTTCAAAAGTGTCATCGGGAATTATGCTGTCCCATTTAGACGGCATTTCGATTATTCTCTTGTTGTACATAATGTGTTTTTTGCAAAAAGGTCTATATGCAACAGGGCGAATAACCCCATTATTCTCTATTGTTTCTCCCTTACAGAAAAGATTAAATAATCCTCTTGACCAACTTATTTTAGTAGCATCATTACTTCTGATATTAAGGAGATATGTTTCTGCTGCCTTTTTATCATCAACGGAGATTAGTCCTTGTTCATTCTGCTGTTTCAACTCAGCAAAACAACGCTCACGTTCAGAATTATAAAATGCTATCATTTGTTCAGCGTGTGTCATTGCTTGCTCGGCAGAATAGCTATAAAGCCATACATCACGATTAGTAGACAATCCCGAAGCATAGTTATCAAGATAAATGCTGATCTGCTCCTGTTTCTTTTTGTCACCAAGAGCGACAAAATTGATATAGGATTGATTTCTCTGATTTATCCAGTCATTGTTTTCATTTGGTGTGATAAAGCTCCATTTAATAGCACCAATATCACCAAACTCCGAAATGATAGCAAGTTTCTGTTCTCTTGACAGGTAATCACCAATGTCGTGATAGCGGATAAATCGGTCTTTCTTGACACCCTTACGCTTTACAAGAATAGTGATAGCAACAGGTGTGCGTGAACCTGAGCCGAATATCTTACCGCCCTCTCTACGAGAAGTTTCACCGAGCGTTCTCTGGTCACCTCTGAGGTTGAAAACATAGATATGGTTAAATTCCTCAAGCAAGCACTCTCTGAAACCGTCAAGTGCAACGCTATCGAGATAAGAGCCATTGCTTACAAAACCAATGATACCATTATCGCCTAATCTATCTGTTGCCCAGCGGAACGCCCTGATATAGCTATCATAAGCATTTCTTGTCAGTGTAGAGGTAGAACGGAACACATAGGTACTTGCAATAGTCTGGTCGAGGTGTTTGTATGTAGAGTTCTGGTTGTTGTCATTGCCTGATTTTTGACCGACAGAGTATGGGGGATTTCCAATAATGACAGTAATAGGCGATTCCAACTGCTTTTCTGCTCTTGCGGAGTTCTCAGCAAACATCTTCACAAGCTGTTCGCCGTTTTCGTCCTTGACTTCCTGCTTTTCGGTCATTGCAAAGGTATCTGTCAGAACGATACCCTCAAATTGCGTATATTCCTCAGCACCGATCAGATCGTGGAATGTTTCCTCAATGTTGATTGTGGCAATATAGTACGCCAACAGCACGATCTCATTAGCGTGTATCTCATTGGTATACTTGTAAAGCAGATTGTCAATGTCGATTAGACCGCTGCGGAGCAAACGCACGATGAATGTGCCTGTACCCGTAAACGGATCGAGAACGTGAACGCCCTTGTCATTGAGTGAGCTGTTAAACTTATCCCTCAGAACATAGTCCACGCTCTTGATGATGAAGTCAACGACCTCAACAGGTGTATAGACGATACCGAGCTTTGCAACCTGTTTCGGTAGAGCGTTTTTGAAAAACTGCTCATACAGCTCAATGATGATTTTCTGCTTGCCCTCAGCGTTATCAATGCCCTTAGCACGCTCCTGAACACTCAGATAGAACTTGTCAAGTGTTTCCTGTTCCTTGTCGAGTGCCTTTTCGTCAAGGATAGCAAGCATATCCTGCATAATGCGAGATACGGGATTGCTCTTGACAAACTCATAGTCCTCAAAGAGAGCATCGAAAACAGGCTTTGTGATCATGTGCTGTGCAAGCATTTCGATAGCATCTGAGGTTTTTATAGAAGAATTGAGGTTTTGCTGTAATGCTTTCAGAAACTCCTTGAATTTCGGAGCAATCTCAGGCTTCTTTATCAGGAGCTTGATCTCCTCAATGTGCCTGTTGGCAATATCCGCTATATCCTTAGCCCATGTCTCCCAATAACGGCGAGAACCGCACTTCTTAACGATTTTCGCATAGACGCTGTTTTTCCACTTTTCAAGGTCATCGAAGTTCATTTGCAGTTGACGGTAGCTTTCGGAGTTGCCGCTGCCCTCACCGTCACCCGTGCCTGTTACGCCGATGATTTGAATATTATCGGGCTTTTTCTTGTTGAGGTCTATCTTATTGATAGTGTTGTTGAACCTATCATCGTGCGCTCTAAGCGCCTGCAATACGTCCCATACTATCTTGTATCTCTTATTATCATTCAGGGCATCTTCCGGCTCCATACCCGCAGGAATGCCTATGGGGAGAATGATATAGCCGTACTGCTTTCCCTCAGCTCTACGCATAACTCTGCCGACAGACTGAATAATGTCAACGATAGAGTTACGGGGATTTAGGAACATAACAGCATCAAGTGCAGGAACATCTATACCCTCGGACAGACACCGTGCATTGGAAAGCACACGGCAGCTATTGTCAGAGGTGTTCTCTTTGAGCCAATCTATGCGACTTTTACGCACAAGAGCGTTATCCGTACCATCAACATGACCGAGCTGAACGGTAACTATACTGTCATCGTGACCGTTGAGCATAAGTTCATTCTGAATCTCCTCAAACATTGCCACGAACTTCTTTGAAGCCTTGATGCTGCTATTAAACGCAACAGCTCTCCGCATCGGTGTCGGATCGTTAGCGAAATAATTTTCCTCACTCTCAAACAGCGTTCTCTTAGAAAGACCGTTCAGACAGCCGATTATTTTAACGCTATCGTCAAGTGTCAGCTCACTGCTCTTGTCGGTCAGAAGGCTTTGCAGGCGCTTGCTGACATACGCCTCATCAACGGCAAGCACAATTACCTTGTAATCAGCGAGCAGTCCGAGGGAAACAGCTTTTGAGAAGCCCAAGCAATAGAACTCCTTACCGTAAATACTCTCATCGTCCATAGAGCAAAGCAGAGCGCTGCCCTCACTTGCTTTTTTCTTGCTCTCATCACCGTAGATACGAGGTGTAGCGGTCATATACAGGCGCTTGTCAGCCTTTATAAAATCGTTGGAATGTACCTTGACGAAGTTGCTCTCGTCCTCACCAGCAAGCGTTACGCCCGTTGTACGGTGTGCTTCATCGCAGATGATGATATTGAAGTTGATACCACTTTTCTTCTGAAATGCAGATACGACCTCAATGGATTGATAGGTAGAAAAGAAGAAATTGAGCGTATTATCGGAATCCTCACCGACATACCGAGCGATCAGCTTGTTTACATCTGTTGTCGCAGGAATAACCAAGTCTGTAATGCTGTCGATATTATCAGAGGTCTTGCTTGCCTTCGGATCAGAGCAGATAGCATACACTCTGTATTTATACTTTGATTGTGCTGTCCACTCCACTAAGGTCTGATTAAGCAGGGAGATAGACGGTACTAAAAACAGCACATTTCCTGTTCCATTGGTGATAGCTTCGGCTATTTTCAGGGCAGTAAAGGTCTTGCCGGTACCGCAAGCCATTATCAGCTTACCACGCTCACTATCCTTGAAACCGTTGATTACAGCATCGATTGCTTCAACCTGGTGCGGACGCTCCTTTTTCTTTGAGCAGACTTTCATTTCCTCTATCTTATCGAGGGTGAAGCTGTCCCAATCTATGCCGGAGTCTTTCAAGTCTTGCAGTCTGATACGATTTACAGGCGGTAACTGTCCATTGATTGTTTCTTCCGCATTAGACGACCACTTATCCGTAGTAGATACGATGATACGACCTGAATATCTATGCTCCACACCGTCAATATAGAACGCCTTACCCGAAGCAGAGATGAACGTATCTACATCGTCTTTGGAGACAGAATTATTCACATCATAGAATTTGCACTGAATAGCGTAAAATTCGTCCTTGTCACGAACCTTTGCAACAAGGTCAATGCCTATATCGTGAGTATTGGCATACGGAAATTCGCTCCACAGCCATACTTCTTCAAATATCTCTGAATAGAGAGGACTTGTGAGAAAATATTTCTTCATAAGTCGCTCAAACTTTGAGCCTTGATCGCTTTTGCTTTGAGAAACGCTCCTCAGATCGAGCATAAGCTGTTCAAAGCTATCATTTATCTGCATTTATAACACCCCTTGCTATAACGTAGTAGCCAAAATGAAATATACATAGATAATTATACCATACATAGCCTTGAAAGTCAATCAGCAGAAAAGAAAAAGATATGCTCCCCGTCACCACGGAGAACATACCTTTTTCCTGTTTTATCTTTTGTTATGATTAGTCCTGAATTTCTTTCATCAAAGCCACGCCGTCCTTGAAGCCGACCTTGTATGCAGCTCTCATTTCAGCAGCGGCGGTTTCGCTCACGCAGTCCAGTATCTGGTGGAATATATCGACTTGCTCCTCACTCAGCGAATCTTCAAAGGGGATACAGAGCTTGTTGAACTCGTCAGAGAACTCAGCGGAGTGGATTTCACTCTGGCGGTAGTTGTAAAGTGCATCAATCATAATGGTACGTCCTTTCTGTCCCTCCGTTACACGGAGAGTAGTCATATAACTGTTATTCATCGTATTATCGGTGTAGGTCACTTTGAGCGTGTCCATAAATAACAGGTATAGGCTTCAAGGAGCGCACCCGTATCGCTAACTATACAGGTCTGCCCGAATTGATGAGTATGTTCAAGCAGGTCGCTGACATTCGTACCGCTGATACGCTGACACTTGATGTTCCTGAGTGCGATTATCATGTGGTTCAGGTCGAAGCTACTCCTTTTCAGCAGGAGCTTGTTCAGGAACTTGCTGACCGTGCCGATGCTATCAATGCAGGAAATGTTGATCCTACGATCGACAATATGCTCAAAATTACCTCAGACGGCAGAAAGCTCGGTCTTGATCCGAGACTGATTGATCCGTCCTTTGAGGACAACCCTGACACCAAACTCAACCGCTGTGTTGAGAATGTTGCCCGTATCAACGCTGAAACGGCTGAGGACAGGCTCACGCAGATCATCTTCTGTGATTTGGGTGTTCCGCACAAGGCAGCAGAAGCAGCGGTCGAGGGTGAATATGCCGACGATGCTAAGGATAAGAAGTCTATCGCTGAGGTCGAGTCTCTTGAAGAAGAATGCGATTTTTGCGTGTATGACGATATTCGTGACAAGCTGATCGTTAAGGGTATCCCTGCGGAGGAGATCGCATATATACACGATGCGAAAACCGAACAGCAGAAAGCTGACCTCTTTGATAAAGTCCGCAGCGGAGAGATCCGTGTGTTGCTCGGTTCAACCGCCAAAATGGGTACGGGTACGAATGTCCAGAAGAAGCTGATTGCCGTCCATGATCTTGATATACCGTGGAGACCGGCTGATCTGGAACAGCGCGCCGGAAGAATTATCCGTCAAGGCAATGAAAACAAGCAGGTGCAGATCTTCCGCTATGTCACCAAAGGCACATTCGACGCATATTCCTATCAGACTTTGGAGAACAAGCAGAAATTTATCTCTCAGATCATGACAAGTAAGACTCCTGCGAGAAAAGGCGAGTACACATATAGAACTATCTCAGGTCTTAATTGAAAGGTTGTGTAGAGTTTGGCTCTACACAGCCTTTCTTCTTACATAATACTGCTTGAAATCAGCCGTTGCGGTAGCTGTCACGACGTTGAAGCGGAAGTGAATATCCACCTGCTGAGTGCGGTTAGCCCTGCTGCCTTCGGGAGCGTGAACAACGATCCTGTCGATCAGCTCGTGCATGATCTCAGGGGTAAGCTCAGTGAACTCCTCATACTTCTTGACGATACCCACAAAGTTCATCACATCATTTTTCTTCTGCTCCTTGCGGCTGATCGTGTCATGCAGCTTGGCGGCATCAGCTTTCAGCTTGCTCTGCTCCGCTTCATATCTTGCCGACATCGTAGCGAAACGCTCATCGGAGATCTTGCCCGATACATTATCCTCATACAGACGCTCGAACAGGTCATCAAGCTCATTGATACGCTTTTCAGCGATCCTCAGTGCTTTCTTAGCAGTATTCACCTCACTGTCCTGTGTCGCTGCGGAGTTTTCCATTGCCCTGCA
>CALBHM010000323.1 GCA_937892835.1 uncultured Ruminococcus sp.
CGAACATAACCTGTAATTTGACCCCGCCGTTGCACCTACCTGCACCGAATCGGGACTTACCGAGGGTAGTCACTGCTCCGTTTGCGGCGAAATTATCGTTGAACGTCAGACGGTTGCGGCACTCGGACATTCCTTCGGAAAATGGACTGTATCCAAGGTGGCAACCTGTACCGAAAAGGGTGAAGAGGAACGTTATTGCACCGTTTGCGGTATCAGAGAAACAAGAGAGCTTGCAATGCTTCCGCATACTCCGGTAATTGATGCGGCGGTAGCTCCGACATATTCATCAACAGGACTTACAGAGGGCAGTCATTGCTCAAGCTGTAACGAAATACTTAAAAAGCAAGAGGTTGTTGCCAAGCTCAAGCTTAACTGGGATACCTTTAAGCTTGCAATGTCTCAGCTTGAGGGCTATGCGAGCGACTACGCCAAGAACAACCCTGGTAAGGATCCCACAAAGCTTATGCTCAACTTCATCCGTACCGGTATCGACCGTTACAACGATGACGATTGGGTAACAATGGCAGGTGCCGAGGAAACCGTTTTCGTTAACGAGGTTATCGCAAAGGACGAAATCAACGGCACTATCGCTTATGCGCTTCGTGAGATCGATTATCTTGAAATAACAACGCCGAACGGCGAAAAAATGGTATTCGACCATCTGTTCGGTTCGTTGAATATTTCAAGCAATAAGAACTATACTCAGTCAAACACAGACTTCGGCAGCTGGGCAGGCGATATTTGCGACTTGATGGAATATTCAAATCCGAGAGTAAAAGCAACAGAGCTTGACGCAATGACCGAAGAAATCGAAACAAAATATTTCGGCGTTGACGATGTTGAGGAAAGCGGCTTCGGCTATGACGATATCAGAACCGACCTTGATGCCTTCTATATCGTTTACCAAATCACATCGGGCGCTTCATCGCTCAGCGAGATTTTTGAAAGCTACTATAACGAGGAGCTTTCGATGCGTTCAAGAGCGGCGTTCTTCCTGAACAACCGCTTCCCGGGCAGCCTGACAAATGCCGAGGTTCGTCAGTCGATTTTCACGACTTACAGAGATCACCTTTTGATTCAGCTTCTTGAATCGGGCAGGGGACTTTCGGGCCTTGATACCCTCAGAGAGGCTTGCTGTTACGCATTTGCCGATTATCTTTATAATCTGGCAAAGGACGATCTGGTAGCTCCCGAGAATCCTGATAAGCCGACAGATGACCCGAACAAGCCGGATATTTACAGCGTATTCTCTTCGAAGGATTCGATTCTTGCTCCGGGTATAACGCAGAACATCAGCTATGCTGTCGATTCGAACGGCGAGCAGATGGTATACTATATGTCAAAGTCGGACATCAACAGAAGCGATGTCAATATCTACGCAAACTATGCAAACAATGACGCTTCTTCATGGGCATTGTCAACTGTCAGCGAGCAGATGGCCGCCGCTCAGAAAAAGCATTCCAACCCCAACGACCCCGATAACTATATTGAAAATTACAATGCGGTTGTCGGCACAAACGCCAACTTCTTCAACATGGGTACAGGTCAGCCGCTCGGCTTGCTTGTTATGAACGGCAAGGAGTATACCCCCATTTACACGAAGGAAAGAGAATATAATTTCTTTGCTATCCTCAAGGACGGCACACCGGTTATCGGAGAAGCCTCGGAATATAACAAATACAAGAACAATATTCAGGAGGCTGTCGGCGGTGCGGAAATCCTTGTTAAGGACGGTGTAAATCAGTTCATCGGCAAAACAAGCGAAAAGATGCCGAGATGCTGCGTCGGTATTACGGCGGACGGACAGATTATAAATCTTGTACTTGACGGACGTCAGTATCCGTATTCGGTCGGCGCAACGTATTATGAGGTTGCACAGATTCTCATTGACGCAGGCTGTGTGGACGCTATGGAGCTTGACGGCGGCGGATCCGCAACCTATGACGCAAAGCAGGAGGGCTCGGACGAGGTAACCGTTGTTAACCGCCCGTGCGACAGCGTGGAGCGTTCCGTAAGCTCATCACTTGTAATCGTTTCCACGGCTGTAACTTCAAAGGAATTTGACCACGCTATCGTTAACACCGCAACGGACTACCTGACCGTAGGTTCTTCCTTCGATGTTTCGCTGACAGGCGTCGGTGCGGCAGGAAATATGACCGAGATTCCGAAGAACGCAACACTCCGACTTTCCGATGAAACAGTCGGCACTCTCAACGGTAATAAATTTACCGCCGTTGCAAAGGGCAAGGTCGATATTCAGGTTGTGGTTGACGGAAAGGTTGTCGGAACCAAAACAATCGAGGTTATCACAAGACCCACGGCTCTCAGCTTTACAAAGGATAATATCAACGTGATTTACGGCGTTGCTGAAGAGCTTCCGCTTGTTGCAACATACAAGAACAATCCCGTAACGTTCAACACGAACGATATCATCTTTGAAATGACCAATGATCTGGCAGGTGTAATGAACGGCTTCTCGTTCACCGGTAACGAAGCTTCGGGCGTTCGTAACGTTACCGTAACCGCTAAGGTCAAGACCGATGTCAATGTTAGCGCCAATATTTCCCTGCGCCTTTACAAGGCAGACGAAAGCATTTTCGATTTCGAAAAGGCAACGGCAGGTAACGAGTCCCTCGCATGGAACAGATCTGTTTCGAACTCTTATACAATCGACAACAAGCTTTACTATAAGGTAGATACAAACAAGGATTCTGTCGCTTCGTATGTATTTGCCATTGATATGAAATCGATTACCGCACCTGCACGCTTACAGCCCTTGATGGAATATCTCAACGGCTTT
>CALBHM010000324.1 GCA_937892835.1 uncultured Ruminococcus sp.
GCTCGTCCTGGCACTCAACGACCGTACCCGTCGGAATATGCGTAATCCTGATCGCCGATTCGGTCTTGTTGATGTGCTGGCCGCCTGCTCCGCTTGAACGGAAGGTGTCTATCTGAAGATCGGTCGGGTTGATTTGAAGGTCAACCTCCTCCGCCTCCGGCAGAACGGCAACAGTAACGGTCGAAGTGTGAATTCTTCCCTGCGATTCCGTTTCGGGAACACGCTGAACACGGTGAACACCGCTCTCAAATTTAAAGCGTGAATATGCTCCGTCGCCGGATATCATAAAGCTTATTTCTTTAAATCCGCCAAGCTCGGTCGGGTTGGCATTGAGAATCTCCGTTTTCCAGCCCTTAGCCTCGGCATACATCGAATACATTCTGAAAAGCGAATTTGCAAAAAGTGCGGATTCTTCTCCGCCGGCACCGCCTCTGATTTCGATAATAACGTTTTTATCATCGTTTGGGTCTCTCGGCAGCAGTAGGATTTTCAGCTCTTCCTTAATCCTTTCCAGCTCGTCTCTCGACTGCTCAAACTGCTCCTGAACCATTTCACGGAAATCCTTATCCAATCCGCCCTCGTCGAGCAAAGATTGGGCCTCCTCAAAGTCAGCATTCACCTTTTTATACTCTCGGTATTTTTCAACAACGGGAGTCAGATGCTTTGCCTCCTGCATGAGCGTCTTATATTTCTCAATGTCACATACAACATCGGGATCACAGAGCTGAGCATTTATATTTTCAAATTTTTCTTCAACAGATTTCAGTTTTTCTATCATAAATTGTTCCTCCGAAAATATATTTTTTCAGAGACCCGCTAATCCTCCTCGGGATGAATAATTTTGCGAATATTTTTTTCCGCCTTAGAGCGTGGAACCATGACCTCATGGCCGCATTTTTCGCATTTTATTTTAAAATCCATGCCCGAGCGCAAAACATCAAAGGTATTGCAGCCGCAGGGATGATTTTTCTTCATAACGAGCTTATCGCCGACACGAACGTCCATGTTTTCGCTCCTTTCAAAAACCTAATCTATTATATTATAGCACATTCTATGCCGAAAGTATAGAGTTATTTGTCATTATCGGGATTACAAATCATATAATTATGTAGAAAAATAATTTAATAATTAAAATAAAGGTGGTAAAACTTATGCAAAACTTTAAACCGGAAGGTCAAACCATTCACACTCCGTCAAATCTGGCGGCACTTTCTTCTCCGAATTCCCTGCATGAGGCATGCATTGTCGGCGAAACACTTGAAGCAAGAGCTTTGCTATGCGACAAGGAGCATAATCTGCGAGTCGATCTCGGCTGCATGTACGGAATTATTCCGCACAGCGAGGGTGCACTCGGCATTGATGACGGCTCGGTCAGAGACATTGCGCTGATTTCAAGGGTAAATAAACCTGTTATGTTCAAGATCATCGGCTTTCAAAAGGACGATAACGACCGTGAATATGCAATTCTCAGCCGAAAAGCCGTTCAAAAGGAATGTATGAAAAAATACATTTCAAGGCTTCGTCCCGGTGATGTGATAACGGCCAATGTAACTCACATGGAAAACTTTGGTGTTTTTCTAGATATAGGAGCAGGAATTAACGGTCTTTTGCCGATCGACAGCATCTCCGTTTCACGAATTCCACACCCCTCCGTCCGCTTCTCTATCGGGCAAACAATCAGAGTTATTGTCAAATCCATTGACGAGCAGGGTAGGCTGACATTTTCTCACAAAGAGCTGCTTGGAACATGGGAGCAAAACGCCGATGAATTCTCTCCGGGCGAGACCGTGCCGGGAATCGTCCGTTCTGTTGAAAGCTATGGTATTTTCGTTGAGCTGACACCGAATTTGGCAGGACTTGCCGAGTATTCTTCGGGCATCACCGCCGGTAGCCATGCAGGCGTATATATAAAAAGTATGCTTCCTGAGCGTATGAAAATCAAATTGATAATCGTTGATGCTTTTGAGGCGGAATATCCCGCTCCTCCAATTAAATATTTCACCGAACTTGATCACATTGACAAATGGATTTATTCCCCGGCAGAGTGCTCAAAAGTCATTGAAAGCAGTTTTTCTTAACGATTTTTCGCTTTTCGACAGAAAAAATAAATTCTTTTCGACAGAAAAAATAAATTCTTGCATTTTCAAGCCACTTGTATTATAATATAATCAGAATAATATTGTGGTTTTTGTTGAAATGGGAGGATTTTAAAAAAATGATCTGTGATTTGCATTGTCATACTAAGCTTTCGGACGGCTCAATGGGCATAGATGACATTATTGTTTTGGCAGAAAAATGCGGTGTCACCAATTTAGCCGTGACTGATCTTGATTGCCTTGCCGGCACGGTGAGGGCACGCCTTATAGGCGAACGCCACGGCATAAAGGTTATTCAAGGCGTTGAAATTTCCGCTTCCGACAGCGAAAATGACAGAGAAGTTCTTATTCTCGGATACATGAGCGATTCACCCGACCGTCTTGAGGGTCTTTGCCATCGCAACCTTGTTGCGAGAAAAAGAGCGGCTCAATTCATGATGATTAAGGCGGCTCAGCGTTTTCCGATAACGACCGACCTTGTTCTCAAATGCGCTCAGGGTTCAACCAACGTTTATCCTGTTCACATAATGGCTGCTCTCGTTGAGAGCGGTGTCACAACAGAGCTTTTCGGCGAGCTTTATAAGGAGCTTTTCACCGAGGGCGGAGAAAAAAGCATTCTTGTTAAGCCTAAATTTTCCGAAATGTCTGAGGTTATTCAGGCAATTCATGATGCAGGCGGAATAGCAATTCTTTCTCACCCGGGCAATTATGAAGGCACAAATATTGTCGAAAAAGCTATAGACTTGGGCATTGACGGTTTTGAGGCATGGTGTCCCGAACATGATGATGCGACAGCAGAAAAGTTTTCTGCTCTTGCCAAAGAAAATCACATTCTTGCAATCGGCGGCAGCAGCTTCCGCGGCAGACACAATAAGGCTTGCGTAACACTCGGAACAATTGTTACCCCCGAGGACAAATTCGCAGAGTTTTCCAACTACAAGGCAAAAATTCGCCGCAAAAAGGCGAAAGCGTAATAATCGGAGACATAAAAATGGCAGAGGACAGAGATATTAAAATTTATGAGGGTAAAGGGAACTCCGACCTGAATGATATTCTGCGGATTTCCGAGGATATTGAGCGCAACAAACAAAACGGAAATATTGACAAAGCAAAAGCTCTCGGAAAAAGACTTGCTAAAATTCGTCCCGATTGCCAAAAGCTTGTCCTTGATGTCGGCAATATGCCTGCAGCAGAACTTTATTGTGTGCGAGTTCTTCTAACATTTACGGCAGAATATGCTTTGCGCAAATATATATCATCGGACACCCTCGGCGATGCCGTAAGCGCAGCGATGTATGACTATCTCAAGGCAGAGGAAAGAGGTTATTACGATAACATTTCTGACGGCAGTGCATTTACATTTTATCTGCTTGCTCTTAAAAAAAGCGGTGATACCGCCAAAAATATCGGCGAGCAGTTTGCAAAGAGATGCGGAATAAATAACGACGAATATGTTTCCCTCGGTTCGGAAATTTTTATCAAAGCACTTGAGCTTTATTCAAATATAATCGACGAAGCCGAATTTGTCAACGAACATAATATTTAGTTTTTTTGTAATCTCCCTTTAATTGCGAAGGGAGATTTTTTATGATTATACAAAGTACAAAAAACAATCCGTACATGACATCCACATTACACCGCAAATACAGCTAAAATAATT
>CALBHM010000325.1 GCA_937892835.1 uncultured Ruminococcus sp.
CAAGGCAACACAGGGCATGACCGACGCAACACGTCAGCAGGACTCCGAACCGGTCGTTAATTTCAGCTGGAGCTACGGCTTTGATACAGGTCTTTCAGAGGATGAGCAAATCACCCTTACAAAAGCTCTCGATGAGTACCTCTCGTCAGGTTTAACCTATAAAAACTCAGACGGTCACCTTGTTACCGAAATAGAGAGCCGAGAGCAGAACAGAAATGATTTCTATGCGCTTTACGGCGGACTTTTCGGACTCGGAATAATTCTCAGTATTGTATTCATCTTCGCGGCGGTGCTCATCATCTACTACAAGCAGGTCTCCGAGGGCTACGAGGATCAGAAGCGCTTTGAGATTATGCAAAAGGTCGGCATGACGAAAAAGGAAATCAGAAAGAGCATCAATTCACAGCTCCTGACTGTATTCTTCCTCCCCCTCATCTTCGCAGGAATGCACCTCGCATTTGCCGCTCCGATAATTAAAAAGCTTCTGCTTATATTCAACCTGACAAACCTTAATCTTTTCATTGTGACAATTTTGATCAGCTTCGCAGCATTTGCGTTGTTCTACATGATTGTTTACAAGATCACCTCAAATGCCTATTACAAGATAGTAAGCGGTGCAAAGGAGGACTGAGCAATGAAAAAGCTGCTTGCAATTTTTATCGCCGCAGTTGTTTTGCTGTCGGTCGTCGAGGTGGTCAGAAAGCCGTCGGCACAGCAGATAGTCGATGATTTTGACAGCATAGTTCACGTTATCAGTCTCACGCAAATAACAAGAGATTCAAAACTCATCGGTAAAAGAGAAAATGTCGGCAAGGACACATATATCGGCAGCTATTCCTCCTCATGCATCTCCGAATACGGACGTGACGTGGTATTCGGCGGCGCATCGGTCAAGGAAAGAAAAATCAAGCTCAAGGTGAAAATTCTTAAAGAAAGCGGAGCCGCCTCAATTCGTGTCAGGACAAATTCTTATGTTGAGGATTACTCCGTTGACGAGAACGGAAATTTTGAAAAGACATTTGATTTTGACGGCGGCGGGAACTACGCAATGATAATTTACAACAACTTCACCGGAACGGTCGAAATGACCTCGGAATACGCAAAATGAAAAAGCTTAAACACATTTTTTCAAAGCTTGTATTTTTCGGCGGACTTGCCGCAATAGGCATACTCACCGTCCCTGCCGCAATACTTTTCGGAATGATAGCACTCATCCGTGCCGCAACCGATCTGATAACGCAAAAACTCGATAAATAAAATTAACTGCCGCATTTAGCACTGTATCTAAATGCGGCAGTCTTATTTAGTTAAAAATCAAAATATAATTATTTAATCACTCTTACTCTGATAACACCGTCGATTGCTTCAAGAGCGGCAACATCAGCCTCGGTGTCAACAACCGAGTAACCGTATGCTCCTCTTACTGCGCTCTTTGCGTCTGCGCCGAGTACAGCCTTAACAGCGTCTGCAGCGTCAGCCTTATGGATAACGCAGGTTCTTGCACCGTCAACCTTATCGAGCGGCATTCTCGGCATATTTACCGAGTTAATGATCTCACCCTTTTCGATGTAAGCGATAAGCTCATCGGCAGCCATAACAGCGCAGTTGTCCTCACTCTCGGGAGTCGATGCGCCGAGATGCGGGATAGCGATAACACCGTCAACGCCGATAACCTCATCCGACGGGAAGTCCGTAACATAAGCGGCAGCCTTACCGCTTTCGAGTGCGGCAATCATGTCTGCGCTGTTTACAAGTCCGCCACGGGCAAAGTTGAGAATTCTTACTCCGTCCTTGCAAAGTGCAAGAGTATCCTTGTTGACGGTATCCTTAGTTCCGTCATTGAGAGGAACGTGAATTGTTATGTAATCACTCTTCTTAAAGATGTCATTGATGTCCTCAACAACCTCTGTCTCTGCTGAAAGAGCAGCCTTAACACCCTCCGAAAGGAACGGGTCATAGCCGACAATTTTCATACCGAGAGCTTCGGCAGCCTGAGCAACTTTAAAGCCGATTGCGCCGAGACCGATAACGCCGAGAGTCTTACCCATGATTTCGGGGCCGGCGAACTGTGACTTACCTTTTTCAACGAGCTTGCCGACGTTGTCGCCCTCGCCCTTAAGTCCCTTGCACCAGTCATAAGCGGCAGTGACTTTTCTCGAAGCAAGAAGAAGTCCGCAGATAACAAGCTCCTTAACGGCATTTGCGTTTGCACCGGGAGTGTTGAAAACAACGATACCCTGCTCTGCGCACTTGTCAACCGGGATATTGTTAGTACCTGCACCGGCACGGGCGATTGCAAGAGTTTCGGGAGCAAATACAGTCTCATGCATTGAAGCCGAACGAACCATAACGGCGGTCGGATTCTCACAGCTGTCCGAGCAAGCGTACTTACCGTCGAAACGGGCTGTGCCGCAGGCGGCAATCTTGTTGAGAGTAAGAATATTATACATAAAATTATCTCCTTATATTGTTTGTTTCTGTTTAAACCTTTCTCTTATATTAAGAGACCGTCAGCAACGAAAAGATAAACAGTCTTTATCCCCTCCGTCGCTAAAGGCGACACCTCCCCTTGATTCAACCAAGGGGAGGCTTGGTAAAAAGTCTTAAATTAGCTTCTTATGAATTAGCTTCCTCGAACTTCTTCATGAACTCGACGAGCTTTTCAACGCCCTCGATCGGCATTGCGTTGTAGATAGAAGCTCTCATACCGCCAACGGTCTTGTGACCCTTGAGGTTGATAAAGCCTGCCTCTGTTGCCTCGGCAATGAACTTTGCTTCCATGTCCTTGTCGCCGATAACGAACGGAACATTCATAAGAGAACGATCCTCCTTGACAACAGTGCCCTTGAAGAGCTTGCTTGAATCAAGGTAATCGTAAAGAATCTTAGCCTTAGCTTCGTTTCTTGCCTTCATAGCGTCAAGGCCGCCGATGCTCTTGATCCACTCAAGAACAAGCTTGCACATATAAATCGTGTAGCACGGCGGAGTGTTGTACATTGAGCCGTTGTCTGCGTGAATCTTATAGTCAAGCATTGTCGGTGTGTAGTCACGGGCATGGCCGAGCATATCCTCACGGATGATAGCGATTACAAGACCTGCCGGAGCAACGTTCTTCTGAGCGCCGCCGTAAACCATTGCAAACTTTGAAATATCAAGCGGCTCCGAGAAGAAGCAGGATGAAACGTCTGCAATAAGAGGAATATCGCCTGTATCCGGGATATACTTGAAGGTTGTACCGTAAATCGTATTGTTCATGCAATAGTAAACATAGTCGATATCATCGCGGAAGCTCTCACGAGTCGTCTTGGGAATATAGGTGTACGTCTTATCCTCAGATGAAGCTGCGGCAACAACATCGCCGTACTTCTTAGCCTCTTTGAAAGCCTGATTTGCCCAACGGCCTGTGATAATGTAATCAGCCTTGCCTGTGCCGTTCATAAAGTTGAGCGGAATAGCTGCGAACTGAGTTGATGCTCCGCCCTGAAGGAACAGAACCTTGTAGTTATCCGGAACCTTGTAAATCTCACGAACAAGAGCCTCTGCGGAATCAATGATTCCCTGGAAAGCCTTTGAACGGTGCGACATCTCCATAACGGATGTGCCTGTGCCCTCGTAGTCCAGCATTTCTGCGGCAGCCTTATTCAGTACTGACTCGGGAAGCATGGACGGACCTGCTGAAAAGTTATATACTCTACCCATAATAAAACCTCCGATAGAATTTTGGCAATACAACACTTCTTAATCGTGCCGCACCGCCTTAAATATTTTACTGAAATATTATACCTTTATGTTAATTCTTTGTCAACTATGTTTTGTTTGTATAATTTTAAATTGTTTTATTCACTCTTTGAACAAAATGGTGAATAAAAGAAAAAAATATGCTAATTTTATGTATATACTGATATATTGTTAAATTTTTGGCTATTGGTACTTGAAAAATTTCCCGTTTTGTTGTAAAATAAGTCGGATTGAAAATATAATATTATTTCTGAAAGGAAGATCAATAATGGAAGCTCTTAACAAAAAGACCGTTGAAGATATTGACGTAAACGGCAAGAAGGTTCTTGTTCGCTGCGACTTCAACGTTCCCCTCAAGGACGGCGTTATTACAAGCGACAAGCGTATTGTTGCTTCGCTCCCGACAATCAAATATCTCATCGACCATAACGCAAAGGTTATCCTTTGCTCACATCTCGGCAGACCCAAGGGCGAATTCAAGCCCGAGTTTTCTCTTGCTCCCGTTGCCGCTCGCCTTTCCGAGCTCCTCGGCAAGGAAGTTAAGATGGCAAAGGACGTTGTTGGCGAAAGTGCACAGTCACTCGCCGCTTCGCTTCAGGACGGCGACGTAATGCTCCTTGAAAACGTTCGTTTCCATAAGGAAGAGACAAAGAACGATCCCGAGTTCTCAAAGAAGCTCGCTTCTCTTGCAGATGTCTATGTAAACGATGCATTCGGCTCGGCTCACAGAGCACACAGCTCAACAACAGGCGTTGCAGATTACCTTCCGGCAGTTTGCGGCTACCTCATTCAGAAGGAAATCGAGTTCATCGGCGGTGCTCTTGCTAACCCGAAGCGTCCGCTTGTTGCTATCCTCGGCGGTGCTAAGGTTTCCGACAAGATCGGCGTTATCACAAACCTCCTCGACAAGTGCGACACGATCATCGTCGGCGGCGGTATGGCTTACACCTTCATGAAGGCTCTCGGCTACAGCATTGGTAATTCTCTTCTTGAGGAAGACAGAATTGACGACGCTATGAACATGATGAACACAGCTAAGGAGAAGGGCGTTAAGTTCCTTATCCCGGTTGACAATAAAGTAGGTAAAGAGTACAAGCCCGACACTGAGGCTATGATCATCGACAGCGATATCATTCCCGACGGCTGGATGGGTCTTGACATCGGTCCTAAGACACAGGCTCTCTTCGCTGACGCTATTAAGGGCAGCGGAACCGTAATCTGGAACGGACCTATGGGCGTTTCCGAGTGGGATAACTTCGCAGCGGGTACAATAGCTGTTGCAACGGCAGTTGCAAATTCCGGTGCTATCTCAATCATCGGCGGCGGCGACTCGGCTGCAGCTGTTCAGAAGCTTGGTTTTGCCGACAAGATGTCTCACATCTCAACAGGCGGCGGTGCTTCACTTGAATTCCTTGAGGGCAAGGAGCTTCCGGGCATCGCAGCTCTCAATGACAAATAATCGGAGGTAGTTAAAATGAACAAGTCACTTCGTAAAGCAGTTATCGCAGGTAACTGGAAAATGAATAAAACCCCTGCTGAGACAACAGCTCTCATCAACGAGATCAAACCTCTCGTTGCAGACGCAGATTGCGACGTAGTTTGCTGCGTTCCTTATGTTGACCTTTTCGCAGCTCTCGAAGCAGCTAAGGGCTCAAACATCAAAATCGGTGCAGAAAACTGCCACTGGGCAAAGAGCGGTGCATTCACAGGTGAGGTTTCCGCAGAGATGCTCAAGGCTTGCGGCGTTGATATCGTTATCACAGGCCACAGCGAGAGAAGAACATACTTCGGCGATACAGACGTTACAGTTCATGACCGCACAAGAGCAGCTCTTGACAACGGTATGACCGTTATTCTCTGCGTTGGTGAGTATCTTGAGCAGCGTGAGCAGAACATCACAATGGAGGTTGTTTCTTCTCAGGTTAAGATTGCTCTTGCAGGCGTAAGCAAAGAAGAGCTTGACAGAATCATCATCGCATATGAGCCGGTTTGGGCTATCGGAACAGGCAAGACTGCAACAGCCGATCAGGCTGAGGAAGTCTGCAAGGCTATCCGTGAGCTTATCGCTGAGCTTTATGATAAGGAAGCTGCCGACAAGTTTGTTGTTCAGTATGGCGGATCAATGAACGCCAAGAATGCAGACGAGCTTCTCGGCAAGGAGGATGTTGACGGCGGTCTTATCGGCGGCGCATCTCTCAAGGCTCCCGACTTTGCAGCTATTGTTAAGGCAGCAAGTAAATAATTTATATCGGATATAATTTTCGCGGGACTGGCGCATTTTGATGCAGAAAGCGTTTTCTTACACCGAAGCTGTATTCAGATACTGCGAGAGTGTAAAAAACGCTTAAAAGAGCCTGAGGCTCTTTGGTCTGCGCTAAATGCGGCAGTCCTCTGATTTTGAAAGTGGTGATTATATATGAAAAGACCGGTTGTATTATGTATCATGGACGGCTTCGGAATCAATCCCGGCGCAAAGGGAAATGCGATTGAAGCTGCAAATACTCCCAATCTTACAAGACTTTTTAAAGAGAATCCGTTCACTACCATCGGTGCCTCGGGACTTAACGTAGGTCTCCCCGACGGCCAGATGGGTAACAGCGAGGTCGGTCATACAAATATCGGCGCAGGCCGTGTTGTTTATCAGATGCTCGTTAAAATTTCAAAGTCCATTCAGGACGGCGATTTCTTCAAGAATGAGGCTCTGCTCAAGGCTTGCGAAAACTGCAAGAAGAACGGCACAGCTCTCCACCTTGTAGGACTTCTTTCCGACGGCGGCGTTCACAGCCACATTGAGCACCTTTACGGCCTGCTTGAAATGGCAAAGCGTGAGGGTCTTGACAAGGTTTACATTCATTGTATCATGGACGGTCGTGACGTTTCCGTAACATCGGGCGTCGGCTTCATCAAGGACGTTTACGCTAAGACAAAGGAGCTTGGTGTTGGCGAAATCGCAACGGTTATGGGACGTTACTATGCTATGGACCGTGACTTCGCTTGGGACAGAGTTGAGAAGGCCTATGCCGCAATGGTTTACGGCGAGGGAATTCAGGCAGACTGCGCAGTTGACAGCATGAACGAGTCCTATGCAAACGGCGTTACGGATGAGTTCATCGTTCCGACCGTTATCAACAAGAACGGCATGATCAAGGCTAACGACAGCGTTGTATTCTTCAATTTCCGCCCCGACCGTGCAAGACAGATCACAAGAACCTTTGTTGACGAGAAGTTTGACGGCTTCGAGAGAAAGAACGGCTTCTTCCCACTCACATATGTTTGCATGACTCAGTACGACGAGACAATGCCGAATGTAAGTGTTGCTTTCCCTCCGGAAGAGCTTAAAATGACCATGGGCGAGTACCTTGCTTCACAGGGCAAAACCCAGCTCAGAATTGCCGAAACACAGAAGTATGCTCACGTTACATTCTTCTTCAACGGCGGCGAGGAAAAGACTTTCAAGGGTGAGGACAGAATTCTTATCCACTCCCCCGACGTTCCGACATTCGACCTCAAGCCCGAGATGAGCGCATATGAGGTTTGCGATGCAGTCTGTGAGCAGATCAAGTCGGATAAGTATGATGTTATTATCCTCAACTTCGCCAACTGCGACATGGTTGGCCACACAGGTGTATTTGAGGCGGCTGTTAAGGCTGTTGAGGCCGTTGACGAGTGCGTAGGCAGAGTTTGCGACGCAGCTCTGAGCATGGGCGGCGCAGTTCTCATCACCGCCGACCACGGCAACGCCGACAAGATGATCGGTGACGACGGAAAGCCGTTTACTCCTCATTCAACCAATCCGGTTCCGCTCTGCGTTGTAGGCTATGACTGCGAGCTTAAGGAAACAGGCAAGCTTTGCGACCTTGCACCGACAATGCTTCAGATCATGGATCTTCCTCAGCCGAAGGAAATGACCGGCGAATCAATGATTAAGTCGGTTAAATAAGATATTATTAAATCAACAGCTCTTTACCTCGGTAAGGGGCTGTTTTTTCTGCTCTCTTCTTGTCATTTCCCCGCTGCTGTGGTATAATAAAACCCGATAATTTTACGGAGGTGAGGTCATGTATAAGCTCCTCATAGTCGAGGATGACCCGGGAATTGCCGAGGGAATCAAGGCTCAGACAGAAGCATGGGGTCTTGAGGTTCACACCGTTGAAAATTTTCGCAACGTTCTTGCCGAATTCAGCGAATATCAGCCGCATATTGTTCTTCTTGATATTATGCTACCGTTCTTCAACGGCTATCATTGGTGCAGCGAAATTCGCAAGATTTCAAAAGTACCGATAATTTTCATTTCTTCCGCTTCCGACAATATGAACATAGTCATGGCAATGAACATGGGCGCAGACGATTTTATCGCAAAGCCCTTTGACGACGTGCTGACAGCAAAAATACAGGCTCTTCTGCGCAGAACATACGATTTCGGCTCGTCCGTTCCCGTTATCGAACACCGTGGTGCAATCCTTAACACCGGCGACGGTACGCTTACCTTCGGCACGGAGCAAATCTCACTTTCAAAGAACGAATTCAAAATCCTGCAATGCCTTATGGAAAACAAGGGTAAAATCGTCAGCCGTGAAAAGCTGATGGAAAAGCTTTGGAAAACCGACGTTTTTGTTGATGAAAACACGCTGACGGTCAATATCAACCGCCTGCGTAAAAAGCTTGACGCTGCAGGGCTTTACAGCTTCATCACTACCAAGTTCGGCATGGGTTATATTGTTGAATAAGGGTGCTGAATATGAAATTATTTTTTGAATATCTCAGGCAGCGACGAAGCAGCATAATCCTTTTTCTGCTGTTCAGCCTTGTTTTTGCCCTGGTCTTTATCCTTTATAAAATAACATTTACGGCGGTTCTGTATCCTTTTCTGCTTTGTGCGATAATCGGAATTATATTTTTCATATTCGATTTTTGTTCTGTAAAGAAGAAGCATAAAAAGCTTTGCGAAATCCGGCAGCTCACCTCGGCAATGATAGACACTCTCCCGAAGATCGATAGTATTGAAGAAGCGGACTATCAAAAGCTGATTGAAAGCCTGACCGAGGAAATCTCTGATATCGAATACAAAAGCTCGATGAAATACCGTGATATGATTGACTATTACACCGTGTGGGCGCATCAGATCAAGACGCCGATTGCATCCATGCACATTACGCTTCAGAATGAGGATACTCCCCTTTCACGTCGGCTCACCTCGGAGCTTTTTCGCATTGAGCAGTATGTCGAAATGGTGCTTGCCTTTCTTCGGCTTGATTCAACCTCGACCGATTATGTTTTTAAGGCTCATGATTTGGACGAGATTGTAAGGGAATCAATCAAACGCTTTTCAACGGAATTTATCGAAAGAAAAATCAAGCTTCAATATTCACCGCTTGATAAAAAAATAATAACAGACGAAAAATGGCTTTCGTTTGTTATCGAACAGCTGCTTTCCAATGCGCTCAAATACACCCGTGAAGGCAGCATTAAAATTTATTTGAACGAGCAATATCTTTGCATTGAGGACACGGGAATCGGTATCGCACCCGAGGATTTGCCGAGAATTTTTGAAAAGGGTTACACAGGCGGAAATGGAAGAATCAATTCAAAGGCAAGCGGTCTCGGTCTTTATCTTTGCAAGCGAATTTGCAGCAATCTCGGAATCGGTATCACTGCCCGTTCGGAGATTGACAACGGCACGGTTATCCTGCTTGACCTTGAGCAGTATAAATTGAGAACAGAATAAACGAAAAATTTCTTAGGACGGCCATTGTGTCGTCCTTTTTTCTGCTAAGTTTAGAAGACGTACACAATGCATGCCCTACTGATGCTGTCTAAGTTTTCTTCTAATCTTGGATCGATGTGGGCATCGACCGCTACGAATTATTCCTTTATCGAACCTCATCGTAGGGTGCGATGCCCACATCGCACCTTGAAAATTACCAACCTTAGAAATTCTTCTTTAATCTACCTTTTCTTTATCCCCTCCGTCGTCAAGGACGACAGCGTCTCGCTGCGGTTCGGTCACGCCACGGCTCTGACAGTCCACCGGACTGTCATTCACTACCGTGTCGCCG
>CALBHM010000326.1 GCA_937892835.1 uncultured Ruminococcus sp.
GCGTTGAAACCGGAAAAGGCAGCGCACTGCGTTTTTGAGTACATTTATTTTGCACGTCCTGATTCCGTAATTGACGGCGCAAGCGTGCATGAAGCGAGAATCCGAGCCGGCGCATTTTTGGCTCTCGAACACCCCGTCCAGGCAGATGTTGTTATCGGCGTTCCCGATTCGGGTCTTGATGCCGCTCTCGGCT
Source organism: uncultured Ruminococcus sp. (assembly GCA_937892835.1). Taxonomy (GTDB): domain Bacteria; phylum Bacillota; class Clostridia; order Oscillospirales; family Acutalibacteraceae; genus CAG-488. The sequence continues at coordinate 194 of CALBHM010000326.1, forward strand.
TTGCGAAGCAGTCGGGTATTCCGTATGAAATAGGATTTATCAAGAATAAATATATCGGCAGAACATTTATTTCACCGGGTCAGAAGAGCCGTACCAATCAGGTTCGCATCAAGCTCAACCCGATCACAAATGTTATCAAGGGCAAAAGAGTAGTTATGATCGACGACTCAATCGTCAGAGGAACAACCTGCGCAAGAATCGTAAAGCTTCTCAGGAATGCCGGCGCAAAGGAAATTCATATGCGTGTTTCCGCTCCTCCGTTTCTTAATCCCTGCTATTACGGCACGGACATTGATTCACGTGACAATCTCATCGCCTGCCACCATACAGTTGACGAGATAGCGAAGATTATCGGCGTTGATTCCCTCGGCTATCTGAGCGTTGACAATGTAAAAAAGATTGCCTGCGGCGACCTTGGCAAGGGCTATTGCACAGCCTGCTTCGACGGCGACTATCCGACCGAAGTACCGACCGAGACGCACAAGAGCAAGTTTGAATGTAAAATTTCCGAAAGACAAAAGGAGAAAAAGTGATGAACACACAATCACGTTCCGAAAGCTACGCCGCAGCAGGCGTAGATATAACGGCAGGCTACAAGGCTGTCGAACTGATGAAATCACACATTGCAAGAACAATGACCTCGGGCGTGTGCTCCGATGTCGGAGGCTTCGGCGGACTGTTCGAGCTTGACACAACAGGAATAGAGAAGCCTGTACTTGTCAGCGGCACTGACGGTGTCGGCACAAAGCTTAAACTTGCTTTCCTCATGGATAAGCATGACACGGTCGGCATTGACTGCGTTGCAATGTGCGTCAATGATATTATTTGCTGCGGAGCAAAGCCGCTTTTCTTCCTTGACTATATCGCATGCGGCAAGAATGTTCCCGAAAAAATCGCATCAATCGTTTCCGGCGTTGCCGAAGGCTGCGTTCAGAGCGGTGCGGCTCTTATCGGCGGTGAAAAGGCTGAGAAGCCGGGCTTCTTTTCCGTTTGCGAATATTACCCG
>CALBHM010000327.1 GCA_937892835.1 uncultured Ruminococcus sp.
GTTTATCGAACTCACAAAGCTTATCCTCGATAATCTTACAGCCGATTGCTTGCGTAGCGTCATCAATGCGAGGTTCATACCTCTTGGCAGATATGCCGACTATACATCTATATCCGTATACGCCCTGGGAATAAGTCAAAAATCTCAGCTTAGCCTCGGCAGCGGATAAATCGGAATCTGAGCCTATCAAATATTCGCCGAGAACTGTTTTTTCGGCAACATGACCAGCAAGAAGAACTGTCACTTCATCTTCAACGCTCTTCGCTGTTCTGACGGTAGTGTCAGAGTTCACAAAACAGATATGCCCGTTGCTGTTGCCCTGGGGCAAAATTGATGCACCGTAAAGATTCTCCGGGCAGAGTGCAAGAGCAACCACGGCATGGCCGGCCTCATGAGCCGCAATTTTACGCATTTCCTCTTTTGTCTTAAGCGGTTCTTTCTCGCTTCCGTAAAAAGTAAGCTTGTTCATGGCTTCAAGAACATTAGCAAGCGTAATTTTCGTTTGTCTTTTTTCAATCGCCACAATGCCGACCTCATTGGCAAGACATTCAATTTTTGCTCCGGAGTAACCGGGAATCAGCTTTGCAACGTAATCGAAATCAAGGTCAATTTCGATATGAAATCTGCCGAAATATTCTTCAAGAATCTTCTTGCGTGTTGCACTATCCGGAGTTTCGACGTGTATTTTTCGATCAAATCTGCCCGGGCGCAGCAAAGCGTCTCCGAGTATTTCCGTATCGTTACACGTTGCAATTACAAGAACACAATCGTCATCCGTAAGCGTGTCAAGAAGCTGCAAAAGCATTTTTTGAACTTCGCTGTTGTCCTCCAGTAAAATCATCTCTGGTGTTCCGGCAATCTTATCAAGTTCATCGAGCAATATTACAGACGGTTGATTTTGTTTTGCCGTGTAAAACACCTTTTCGAGTGCTTTCCGTGCATTGCTATCACAGCAGGATGCTGCACGAAGCTCAACCATTGTGATACCCTCCGCCGCAATCGACTTTGCAAGCTGCGTTTTGCCGACTCCCGGCTCACCGAAAAGGACAAGTCCTCTCGGAATTCTTATACCGTGATTACGATAAAGCTCTGAATTGAGAAGCATATTTTGAAGATTAGCAATCTCATTTTTCTCTTTCTCATAACCGACAATCTTTTTCATAGTAAATACCTCCGTGTCGTTATTTATCATGGGACAATTATATCGCACGGGTGTGGTATTTAATAGGACAGGAAATGCCCTGTTAAAAGCAAAAAATCCGACTGACATCAGTGTCAATCGGAATTTTTTATTATATTCATTATAAAAGAAAAGAGGGATGTCATTGTCAAGCGACAAGACATCCCCAACGCTCACTCCAAAGTAACGTGCAATTTCGACGACGGTGTCCAGAGAATTAACTCCGTCCTTGATCCAACGCCGAACCGTGCGTACATCAGCCCCGAAGTCTAAAGAAAACGCCTCCTGGGTTATATGACGAACCTTGAGCTCACGTCTGAGGTATTCTCCCACAACATGCGGATAAGAAACCTCATAATTAAACTGTGACATAACGATACATCCTTTCGATTTGATAATTTTTTCTTCAAACCAAATTTAAAATGTATCAACACAGTATAATCCGAAAAATAGGCGATATCGCACATGTCAATATCGCCAATGCGACGCAACTTCGGTCGGTTCGCCTTACGGTTAACCTCTGCAAAGAAATCGTCTAACCCGTATGCGGTGATGAGCTTTCCCTGCTTTGAGAAAATAAAACATTTATGACTGAAAATGCGAAGAGTTACCCCCGCCGGGTCATGCCTGTTTTGAATTTCCTCAAGAAACCTTTTGGCTTTACCTGAGTAACGGTCAATGGTCTTGCCATTTCGCCATGCACGATCGGCATAAGCCAGCACGCGATCCTCACGGATTTCAAAACGCTCTAAAATGCGCATAAAACCGTGATACGAAACGGTCACGAAAAGCTCCTGCGAGTCAAAGCAAAAAAACGAATCTGTCATAAAAATTGCCCCTTTCGGTTTAAAGTATTTTTTCATAAACAGTAAGGGTAAATTAACCGAACATTATTCATTTTTCGACGCCGTTTGCATACGAGCAAAAATATTTTACTTTCTTTTTGGCAAAAAGTCAATAGTTAATTTATAAAAATACCCTCCCGCAACTCAATCGGGAGGGTAAAGCCTATACATTTATAATTATATAATTGTGCCGCCGCCGACGACGATGTCTCCGTCATAGAACACAACCGCCTGACCGGGAGCTATCGCACGCTGCGGCGTTTCAAAATCAACGCTGACATTTCCGTTTTCGAGCGGAGTAATCACTGCGTTGGTTTCCTTTTGTCTGTATCTTACCTTTGCCTTGACCTTCATCGGCTCGGTGAGCTTTTCAATCGAGATGAAGTTTAAATCCGTCGCTTCAAGATGATTTGAGAACAAATCGTCATTTGAGCCGAGCACAACCTGATTTTTGGAAAGATCCTTGCTGACGACATAGTACGGTGCTTTCGCCGCAATGCCCAAGCCCTTGCGCTGACCGATCGTGTAGTTGATTATGCCCTTATGTTTAGCAATAAAATTGCCGTCACGGTCAACAAAATCGCCCTCGGTGAATCTGAATCCGCACCAATTTTCAATGAAGTGAGCATAATCGCCGTCGGGCACAAAGCAAATGTCCTGGCTGTCGTGCTTATCGGCATTGACAAAGCCCTGCGCTTCGGCAATTTCTCTCGCCTCATGCTTGGTCATTCTGCCGAGCGGAAAAAGAGTTCTGCTGAGCTGATCCTGCGTGAGCGAATAAAGAACGTAGCTCTGATCCTTGGTATCGTCTGTTGCCTTGCGAAGAATCCAGCGACCCTTTTCTTCGTCGTACTCGTTGATGGCGTAGTGACCCGTTACAACATAGTCA
>CALBHM010000328.1 GCA_937892835.1 uncultured Ruminococcus sp.
TTTTTAAGATCGGCTGCGGTAAGCTTATAGCTATCGTCCTTTGGGTCAATAACCTGATATTTATTTTCTTCCATGAATTGAACCTCCATGCGATTTTTTATCATTATAAACTATTTTAAAAAGAAAATCAAATATTATTGCACATTTTGTTTATAAAGGTTATAATATAATAGTTAATTATTCTCAGATATACAATTGAGGTGAAAATATGAGCACTTTAAAGGATATGATTTTTGATCTTTCCGAGGCGAACGGAACTCCGGGAGCGGAAAGCGAAATATCGAATATAATCGAAAAATATGTGTCGAAATTTGCCGATGTCAAAAAGGATAAATTCGGTAATGTGACGGCTGAAATGCCGGCAGGGGAGAAAACAATTCTTCTTGATGCCCATATGGACAGAATCGGAATGATCGTCACGGGCATTGAGGACGGCGGATTTCTTCGTGTTGCAAAGTGCGGCGGAATGGACGCAAGAGTTCTTGCCGCTCAGGATGTTACAATTTGGGGCAAAGAGCCTGTTTACGGTGTTGTTACCTCAACTCCTCCGCATCTCTCAACTCCCGAGGACGCTAAAAAAGCCAAGGATTTTGATGCGATTCTCATTGACACGGGAATGACTAAGGAAAAAGCGGAGAAGCTTATTTCTCAGGGCGACAGAATAACCGTAAGATGTCCTCACGGCGAGATGGAAAACGGCAGAATATTTGGTGCCGCTCTCGACGATCGTGCAGGCTGTGCGGCAATAATCAGAGCTGCCGAGCTGGTCTCAGAAACTAAGGACAGACCGAGCGTTAAGCTCCTTTTCTCCGGCCAGGAGGAAACGGGCGGAGACGGTGCGATTACGGGCAGTTTTAATCTCGATGCAGATGAGTGCATTGCCATTGACGTCAGCTTTGCCGATGCACCGGATATGCCGAGTGAAAAGTGCGGCAAGCTCAATAAGGGCCCTATGATAGGCATTGCACCCGTGCTTAACTATAAAATAAGTGAAAAGCTCAAGGCGGTTGCCGAGGGTAAGAAAATTCCTTATCAGCTTGAGCTGATGGGCGATTCGACGGGAACGAATGCCGACCATATCGCAATTTCAAAGGGCGGAATCAAAACGGGACTTGTTTCGATCCCTCAGCGCAATATGCACACGGGTGTTGAGATTATCGCCGTTGACGACGTGGAGAACTCGGCAAGATTGATTGCAGAATACATTCTCGGAGGTGGTCTTGATGCTTGAACTTGTAAAAAAGCTTTCACTTCTCAACGGAACCTCGGGCAGAGAGGACAATGTAAGAGAGTTTATTATAAATGAAATAAAGGACTATGCCGAAAGCTACGAGGTTGACCCGCTTGGAAACCTTATCGTGTTCAAAAAGGGCAAAAAAACGCCTAAGAACAAGGTCATGCTTGACGCTCATATGGACGAGGTCGGATTCATGGTAACGAGCATAAATTCAGACGGAACTCTCGGCTTTGAACGAATCGGCGGAATCGACAAGCGTGTTATGCTTGGCAGAGCGGTAACAGTCGGCGAGAAGAAAATTAACGGC
>CALBHM010000329.1 GCA_937892835.1 uncultured Ruminococcus sp.
ATCTTTTATAATTTGGTCAAGAGCAGGCTTGATATATTCATCTCTCCACAAAAGCTGACCCGTGTGATTGAGATGAATGCCGTCCTTGATGAACAAATCCTCTCTGTAATTGCCGTTTTGATAAGTTAAATCCTCCGAATCGACAAAATACATGTAATCCTTTGTGTTGCAATATTTCTCAAGCTCATCATTCACCATTTGTGTAAGCCCTGTGTATTCGCTTCTGCCCGGCAAAAGCAATCCGCTCATCACAACAAATTTTGCATTTGGACATTTTTCGTGAAAAGTATCAAACATCTGTTTTTTGTAGTCCATACAAGCCTTAACCTTTTCTTTGTCCGTGCCCGATAGTGAAACATAGTCGTTTGAGCCTGTTTGGAAGAATACGATTGATGGATTGTACGGATATAAAAGCTTGTCTGCGTATTCAACAAGCAGCTTATCCGTGCTACCGCCGAATGCGTGGTTTTGCACTTTATATTCGCTTAAATCGTCTTCCATATCAGTCCACAGTCTAAAATTTGATGCACCGTAAAAGATGATTTCGCCCTGTCTTTCATTTGCATCATATTTTTCGGCAATAGGATTAACTTCTTTATCCCAGCTGTAGAAAGAAGCAAATGGACCCCAACCGATTTGCACACCTGTTATGATTAATCCCAGTAAGCAGGCAAGTGCCAATGATACGATTGAAACGCCTGCGATTTTTATACCTTTTTTCATATTTCATTCTCCTTAAAATTTAATGAATATAAATCAAATTTTCCTTTTCCGAAAAATCGGATTGAAAGCTCTTGCTTGTTTTTGTTTTTAACTTGATATTCAAGTGCAATCACTTTTCTGCCAAACGGAGTTATTCGTTTTTGTGCAATCGTTTTGCCGTTTGCAAAAACTTGAATTTCACCGTCTGCGTTTGAATCTATATCCAATTCAAGCGTGCCGTTTTGATTTTCAAAATCAAACCATTTATAGGTGATTGTTGTTTTGCCGTCTATGTTCGCAATGTATCTTTCACCGTTTTTATGCGTTACCATCGGTATGGGCTTTTTGCATTGCTTGTTTGAAACTCTCGGCATTTTTTCGTTCGTGATGTGGCAAGCAATGACTGACGGATATTTGCCTTTGGCAATTAACGGTTTTTCGTTTAATCCGCAAGAACTGATTTCCGTCTGTTCAATACTTCCGTCTACCTTAATTTCAATAGGTTCCGCACACGCTTGGCGACTGTAATCGCTTCCGTGAGTGAGCCTGTGATAAAACACATACCATCTGCCGTTTATGAACTCAATGCTTCCGTGCGTTGTTCCGACGGTGTTGAGGCTGTTCTTTTCTTTTCTACCGTTCAAGCCAATATCACCTGCGGAAACAATCGTGCCGCCGTGTTTGAAATCTCTGTCGGGATATTTGCTTGTGGCATAGCAAAGCTCGTGATTGAGCTGTGAGGAATATATAAAATAGTATGTATTGTTTATTTTTCTTATGGACGAGCCTTCAAAAAATCCGTGTCCCTCAAAATCCGTGCCCCTTACTTTTTCGGGAATGATTCGTACCGCATCCGTTTTTACAGTCAGCATATCATCGCAAAGGGTAATCATATTTGCACCCCAAACGCTTGGCTCCGACAAAATTTCTTCCTTGCTTTTGCCATATATTTTTTCAAAAATAGGTGCTGCGATAGCTTTTAACGGCTTCGGCAAACACATTCCACGAGGCATTGCCGTTCCGTAATAAAGTCGGATTGTTCCGTTGTCGTTCATCACAGCCGGGTCAAAGCAAACAAATTTGTTGAATTCTGTTCCGTCTTGATTTTTGACATAACCGAGATATTCGTATTTCCCATCGGGCGTATCACAAACCGCAACGCTGATTGGGCCGTGGTATCCTCCGTTACCCTTGTGGCCCGCAAGACAATAATATAAATAATATCTTCCGTCATTGCCGCGAACCACATCAGGTGCGTACAAATATGGGCGTTCCTCGGTGTAAAGTGCATCTTGCTTTGCGCTGTAATTTATGCCTTTACTGCTCCAATTGCTCAAATCATCAAGTGATGCGGAAAAGAACTCATATTCAAGCTCGCAAAAGGTATCGCCGCCCTCCTTGTCGTGACTACCAAATAAATATATCCTGTTGCCGAAAATATGAGGTTCTCCGTCGGGAATGTATTTGTCAAGCGGTAAAAACGGATTAACTGACTGATTTTTCATACACACCTCAAAACTATTATACATATTATATACTTCATTATAGCAACACGCTGTCGAGATTACAATCATCAGTTTGTGTTTTAACGGCTATTAAAACAACAGTTTATATATATGTGTCGCTTTAATACTCGCTACTAATATTTTCTCTGATTCCTTCATCATCTGTACATCGAACAGTTCATTTAAATTTTAATATTATGTTTTTTGTGATATACTTAAACCTAATTTTTAAGGAGGTGTCCACAATGAACAACAAGTATTCAAACAAAACCAAGGAACAAGTGCTCAAAAAATACAACTGTGGCGAACAGATTTCTGTCATCGCAAAAGAAATGTGCATTTCACGGACAACAATTTACAGATGGATTAAGATGCATGAGAACAATGTCTCCAAGCGCAATCAAAAAGTTGATATGAAAACGTTTCATGAATTAGAAAGAAAATATTTGCGGCAAAAGACCTCACTCATTGCTGCGAAACAGAACACCTGATGCTTACGAAGCTGAGTACTTCAACAAGCATAAAGAATTTTGATCAATTCAAACGGAACAATAATGGTTCGAATAAGATGAGATTTTCACTTTTGTATCCGAAATTAAGCTATTTTGACATTCGTGTAACATTTGAAAATTCTATATAAATAAAGAAAAACCTCGAAATATCAAGGGGTAAAAAGGAGAAAATACCTGCAAATGAAACACACATGGTTCGAATTGCAGGTATCGTTCAAAAAACTAATATTTATTGAGAAATAATCCGTTGTGTTGTCGGCGTCAGAAAGCCCTAATTTAACAAGTTTTTGTAAGTAGCTCAAATTAATCACGTTCAATTCAAATGTCATTAGCATTAACGGCATGCCAATATGGAATATTTTAAGCCTATATTTTAAAATAATACATAAACACTTGACTAAAGAAGTTATTTTCATTATCCTGTCTATCGAAACTAAGTGTAACGAAAATGTGGCTTTAACAAAAATCAGGATACGGATTTTTCTATTCGTTTTAAATGTGACTAAGACGAACCGCTTATTTGCTCAAATTTCTTCAATCTCTCAATGTATCTTTTAATTGCATAGCAACATCAGCGCCTACAAGACGCAATATGTTTGACTCCGCCGAATCATAGCCTAAAAAATTCACATTGCCGTACCAAACAATTCGATTATCAATTACAGCAAAATTCTGATAAGTATTGGGTTTATAAATTATATTCACTCCGCAACTTTTCAGTAAAGCGGCACTGTCCTCCATTGATTTTTTTGCAGAATTTTTTAGTTCTGTCGACAATCCTGCTATTATCTTCACGCTTGTTCCAAAAGAAATTACCTTTGACAAATATTTTATAATTCGCCGAACCGCAGTCTTTCTCAACACAGGACTAACAATTAAAATTTCATCATGCGCCGACATTATATCCTTGCAGAAAACGTCAAAATAATTTTCATTGTTGTAAATTATTTCGGGTGCTGAATTTTCTTTGTTATCGGTTATGATTTTATATCCGATTGAAGCATAACCCTTTAATCTTTTTTGATACATTCTTTCGATAACAGGAACATGAATATCTACATAATCATAAATCCGAACATTCTTCTTGCCCGGGTAGTTTCTGTGAAGCCGTCCGGCATACTGTGCGACTTTGCCTTCCCATGAAATCGGTAAAGCTAAGAAAAGCGTATCCAATCTTGGATAATCAAAGCCCTCCCCGACATATTTTCCTGTCGCAATAATAACCATTTGTTCATCGGTTGAAATTGCCCGCAACTTCTCTAATGCTTCACGGCGTTTTTTCTGAGAAGGCGTTCCGACAAGAGTAACGACATTTTTGCATTGTGAAGAAAGTATCTCTTCAAGAGCAAACACATGTTCCCGTCGTTCTGTCAAAACAATCGGTGTTCTCTTGTTGTGTAAAGCCTCAAGAATATCGCTGGTAATGTGTTGATTGCGGAATCGATTTTCGGCAAGCTCCTTATAAAGCGCTGTCACTTGTTTATCCGCATTTGAGCTACGGAATGCTGTAAATCTCGGAATAAGATAGTGTTCAAAATTTCGCATTTCTGCCTGCACTTTTGCGTCAACCTTATACCTTATCGGTCCGCACTGCATGAATATTATAGGTTGATGTCCGTCCTGTCTTTTGGGAGTAGCTGTTAGTCCGTAAACAAATTTTGCGTTTGCAAATTTAAGTACCTTTTCAAAATTCACAGCAGAAACGTGATGACATTCATCAACAATTATCATTCCGTAATCTCTGACAAGTGTTTTTACTTCATCGCCCGTAATAAGAGATTGTATAACCGCTACATCAACAATGCCGTTCAGCGTATTCTTTCCTGCTCCGATAACTCCAATAGGTGAATTTTGCTTTCGCCGTCCTTTTGCTTTTTCAGGCACGTTAATGTCGAGCTTTAGAAACTGCGATAAAGCCCTTTGCCACTGTGTCATAAGGCTTTGCGTGTGCACAAGTATAAGCGTATTTGTTTTTCTTTCACCTATCAAATATGAAGCGATAACAGTTTTACCAAATGCGGTTGTTGCAGAAAGAACGCCGATATTATGTTGAAGCATCGCTTCTGCCGCGGGCATTTGCTCATCTCTTAATTCGCCGTTAAAGTCAACCGAGATTTTCATGCCATGGTTTGTTTTATCAACATATATTCAGTTTGATGCCTGTCCAATAAATCACAAAGTGACTCCTCGCAGCCTCTTGGAAGTGCTATGTAGTCGTCATACATATCTGCCGTGCAAATTACCCTCGGTTTGTTATACGTTGAAAGTCGCATTGCCTGAGATTTATAAAAATCCGGATTTCTAAATGCCGCCAACCGTTTAATTATATTTATTGCACTTGCCGAAAGATTTTTCTTTGGTACAAAGAGCATGTTTGAACGAACAATTTCTATGCTTTCTGGAAATTTTTCTGTTGAAAACTTAATTTGCTTTTGTGCGCTCCACGGCGGAGCATCGGTTTCTGAAATCAACTCGCCTAAATCTCCGTTTTTACAAAGCAGTTGAACAAAATTATCCACATTATTTCTATTGAGCTTTCTCACATTTGCAAGATATTTCCATTGATCGTCATACGGTATAAATTTTTCATCAACAAAAACACTGTTTCCGTTTTTTCTTGCCTTTCCTTGAAGCGGCAAAGCAATAAGATTCCCAAAACCGCCTCTCGGCATCGTGTCCTGGTTTGGAAAAAATCTATCATATGAACTGAAAGAAATGATACTTTTCTCCATTGCTTTTGTCAATATTCCGCTGCCTAATTTTCTTGCAGTGACAGCAGGAACAGGCTCACTGAAGAAAATCCATGCGTGAACGCCATTGCCCGAACGTGAAATTTCCACACTGACAGGGATATTATTTTCTTCACAAATTTTTCTGAATACCGATACATCTTTTTCGAAGTTTTCTTCATCAAAATCCGCACATAAAAAATAGCAGGTCTCATCGTTCAGCATCGGATAAATGCCAACGACATCCCTGCCATATAAATCTTTGCCTGATAAATGCTCATAAATATCCTTATCCGTGAGAGCCGCAAGCTTACGATTGGGACAAGCTGAGCATTTATATTTTTTCTTGTCGCACAAAGCCATATCCCATTCGTTTTCACAAACAGGCTGATAGCCGCTCTTTTCCGAATTTTTACTGTACCAACGTCGAGCAAAAACATCCTCTCTCCCTCGAAAAAGCGAACGATAAAGCTTTATTTTTTCTTGTGGCGAACTGAATTTATTCACAGGAATTATTTTTTCATCATTATTCTTTTCGATGTCCTGTTCTGTATTTGTTGATTGATTGTTAAGAATCGCAATTTCTCTTTTTAAATTTCGATTTTCCTCAAGTAACAAATTATATTTTTCAAGAAGTTCTTCATACGAAATTTTCATATATGTCTCTCTTTCAAATTCTTTATTTCACCCTAAAATAGCAAGTATTCTTT
>CALBHM010000330.1 GCA_937892835.1 uncultured Ruminococcus sp.
TGCTATTGACACATTTGAATCTTCAGTATCTTCGTATGAATAAATATAATTGGGCTGTGCAAAAACAATACTTTCATTTTTTTGCATATCCTCAATAATATCAATAATGTCAGCCGAAGTTTTAGTTGTAGACATTAAATAAGTAGCCGTTTTTTCATCTTCACTATCAGTATCATTTGAAAAGCAAAAGTCTAAAGTCAAATTATACTCGTCTTCATATTTAGTTATTTCACTTTCAAGTTCATCAATCTTACTGCAAACAATAATTTCGTTTTCAACATAATCTTTACCAGAAACTAAATTATTCAAACGTAAACTGGCCGAAAGGTCCACCTGACTTTCTATATCAGATTTGCTTTCAATGCTTTCGGTTGTAATTGTCCAAGCTGAAACCGGCATTAAACATATTTCTAAAACAATACATACCGCCAACAGAATTGAGAGAAAATACTTTATTTTCATATTTTTCACACCTCTAAACATCCGTCAATAACCCAAGCGGCCTGCATTGCTGCTTGGGTTAAATCTTATTATAAAAATTTCTGTTTAATTAGTTTAATTGACTTATTATCGCCGTTTTATTTGAACAAGTTGTTTATAAAATCAACTATTGCATCACAAATTACAATTATTTTTGCCGACCGGGCTTTCTCTCGCGTTTCACTGTATCCACAATGGCAAAACCTTGTTTCTGTGCCGTTAGCAAATAGCTTGGCGTTATGATTGTATTTCCATTCGCCGAAGTTATGTCCTGTTGCCTTATGATTCGGGTCATTGACAGTATCCGTCGCCTTACAGCCCGCCTTTGTACAATGGGCTGTCATTGTGCCGTTTTTCTCACAATTCGCATCCCCGTTATAGACATATTCACTCCATGTGTGACTATGTTCAATCGTATCCGTCTTGTTACAACCAGGATTTTTGCAATGTGCGGTTTCGGTCCGTCCATTTTCATCAAGCATATAGTCATTAAAATTATGACCTGTCGCCTTATGATTCGGGTCATTTACGGTATCCGTCACCCCGCAACTCTCGCCTATGCATACAGCCGTCATTGTGCCGTTCTTCTCACAATCCGCATCTTTGTTATATGTGTAGTCACCAAAGACATGGGTATGCGGCCTTGTATGCGTTTCGCCGCATTCACAAACACCCGTTTCGGTCTGCTTATCTTCATTGACAATATAGTTTTGGAAATTGTGAATATGCTCTTTCGAATCTATATATCTGCAGCCCTCGCAAAGGCATTCGGCAACCATTTGATTATTTTTAAGCTTATTCTCGCCCCATATATGCTCCGTATGGAAACGTCTGAGCTGCATAAGTCCATCGTTAGACTCGCCTACGCCACCGACAAAACACTCCGCATAATATGAGTTATAAATTTTCTTTAAATTCTCCTCGACCACAGCATCGATTCCGAGATCTTTACCCGTCCATATTTCATAACTGATATCATCATCTCTCAGTGAATCAACATATTTTTTATAGGCATAATCAATCGCTCCGCTGCTGTCCGCTTGAGAAATATCGTTGCCGACAAACAAGCACATTGAAAGTGCAAAAATATTATCTATTGAATAGTATCCGCAGAACTGACCGATATTTTCACCGGTGACATTACCTGCCGCATAGCAAACCCTGATGGTATTGTCTTCTTTTGTAGGATAAATCTCACCTGCAAAGCCGCCGCTGTAGGTGTTGCCGTCAACTTCACCTATACTATAGCAATTGCTGACCTTACACTTATCAAGCCTACCTACAAATCCGCCGGCATTGTCGCCTTTTACCTTACCACTGTTATAACATTCGGAAATCGTACAGTTCACTGCCCTACCGACCAATCCTCCGACATATTGAGCCGAGCCCAAAACCATACCGAGATTACGGCATCCGACTATTTCGCAGTTCTCGGCATATCCGACAAGACCGCCCATATATTGGTTTGAACCGTTGACCGTGTTGTTAACCGTGCAGTTTGTGAACTTCGTGTTTATTGCTTTGGCACACAAGCCGCCTATGGCTTCTTCTGAAGCAGAAGCGTCATATATATTTCCGTCCAAAAGATTTATATTCTTGATTTCCGCACCGTCGCACTCCGCAAAAATACAAATACACTTTAGGCCGCTGTTACCTATCGTATTGTTCTGTCCGTCAAAAACACCGCTGAATTTTTCAATTGACTTCATATTATAACCGGAGTCAAATTCGATATCGTCAATCAGTGCGAACTCAATACCTGTCGTATCCTGTTTGCAAATCTCGGAAAAAATCTTCCACTCCTCATAATTGCTGATAGTGTAAAGTTTTCCTTTTTCAAGCTCCGTAGTTTCTGACAATGAAATTACATTCAACCTTAAATGCTCAAAATCAGCTATTGTATCTGTTGCCGTACAGCCATCTTTTGTGCAATGTGCGGTTTTAGTGCCGTCGGCATCACTCGCTGCGTCGTTGTTGTAGGTATACTCGCCCCAAGTGTGGTAATGCGTTCTTCTTTCAATCTTATCGCAGGCATAGTACGAACAGGCTCTGCTCTCGCCCGTCGGGCAGTACATCTCCCAGTCGCCGAAGCTATGACCAGGCATGCCGATACTAAAACTATGAACTCCATACGGAATAGGAAATCCTCCGTCGTTACCGACAAAATACACGCCGTAATAGCCCCAGTAAATATTATTTTCTTTGCACTGCTTGATAAGATCGGCATTCAGCACATCAACAAAATCCGTCGACTTCATCTGAGCCTCGGTGAAAGTTTTGAAATTGTTTTCACCTTGTTTCTCGCTCATATAGTAACACTGATTTACGCCCTCGGTGTCGCCGGTAAAGCTGTAACAAAAACCGGCTTCGTGTTTTGTCTTAACCGCTGCATAGCAGATATTCAAGGTTTTTGTAACATTATATCCATCATCAAAACAAAACAGCTCTATTGATGAAGCAAACTGACCCACTTTGTCATCTTTACAATCAACCGAACCGATAGCAGCACAACGCTCAAAAACAGTGTTGTCCTTTAATACCACTCCCGCAAAACCGCCGGCAGTACTGTTTGCCACGACCTGCACATCGCAAAGCACTTCCTCTGCTTCACAGTTAATCATACGTCCCGCAAGTCCGCCGACATTGGCATTACCTTTAACATAACCTTTTACAAAACAGTCTCGAATTTTTGCACCTGTAAGACTTCCGGCAAACATACCGACTTCTCTCGCATCACTGCAAACGATTCCTTCAACATAGCATTTATTTATTCTGCAACTGCTGCTAAAGCTTGAACCGAGAATTCCGCTTGATGTTACATATGAATTTATAATTTTTAGATTAGAGATACGTGCCGATGAGCATTTATTAAAAAGTCCGTTTGAGTATAAACCGCTGATAGTATGTCCGTTTCCGTCAAAAAATCCGGCAAAGCCCATGCCTGTTCCTATAGATTCAAGTCCAATGAGATTTTCTGCCTGTTCAACGGGCTTGTTGTTATAAAGAACCGCACCATCTTCCGACATTGAGAATACTCCGTCATTTATAATAATATCATTGCCGAGATAGAATGTTGCTCCCACACATCGGTTCTTTTCCTCGTTAACGATTTTTGCCAAAGCTTCAAGCTCCATGACTGTGCTTATACAGTATCTTCCACCCTTTACAATTTCCGTATCGGCGGTCAATGAATTATTCGCCACAGCATCAACTGAATACCCTGTAACCGAAAGAGAACTGAAAATCAATCCAAAACACATTATCATTGACAAAACTGCCGAAATCAATTTTCTTGTTTTCATATTACAAACCTCCATATATTACAAAAAACTTTCTTCCTGCTTTAATAGATTATAACCACCACCCGTTTAAAACCATATAATTAATTATTTGTCCTATATTTTCCTCGTGTACGTCTCCATGACACTCATTAACAATATAACTTTCAAAAAATTCATCTGCTGTTTTGCCTAATCGATTATTTTCTGAAACATTCACTTTGGATTTAAGCACCATGTTTGTATCATCGCTTTCAGATTCGGTTGTTTCATCAGAATCAAGTAATATATAAGAAATATTATTATTTATTGCGAACTGATGAATATATGAATTTTCATAACAGTATATTGACACATTGTTGCAATTATTAAAAGCTCTATGATCGACCGATGTAGCCTCTCTTCCTATAGTAACGCTTGTTAAACTATCACAGTTATTAAAAACATTATCTGAAAGTTTTTTCACACCACTTAAATTAAGTGTATTAAGACTATCACAACCAGAAAAAGCGTATGAACCAATATCTTTAATAAATTCGGAGTTGTTTACTACCGTTAACATAGGGTTATAACAAATAGCAAAAAAGTTCAATTTCTGTATTGTTGTTGGCAACGTAACGGTTGTAAGATTGTTACATCTATAAATCGCATCAATTCCTACGACAGTTACTCCTTCGGGGATAATAATGCTTTGAACATTATTGATGTTATAAAAAGAATTTCTACCAATTTCGACTAAGCAAAGATTATCAGGAATAACAACATTTGTTTCTGATCCATTATATTTATTAAGGACTCCATCTCTAACATCGTAATCCGTAACTACTGTTATGTTGTTTTTGATACAGTAATCTTCCGCAAATGAGCCTGAATTACAATATACAGTTACTCCAGACACACCATTAAAAGCATTATCACCTATAGATTCTACATCGTCAGGTATTACAACAGCCGTTAGTGATGTGCAGTTTTCAAAACAATTTTCACCAATATGAGTTATTCCCGAAGCTATAGAAACCGATTTTACGAATGTATTATTTTTAAACGCCTCACCCGCTATCCGGCTCAACCCAATACCATATGGGATCTGAACAGCTTCTTCGTTACCATCATATGATGTAAAAATATTGCCGTTTACATTATATCCGGATTTATAAACCAAGTTATTGTTACCGTTTTTGTTGGAGTTATTTTGCACATATTCATTCAAATAAGAACTATTATGACCATAAATAACTAAATTATCATTACAATCAGCAAAAGCATTGCTTGCAATGTTGGTTACTGTGTCCGGGATATAAACAGATTTCAACAAATCACAATGCCAAAAAGCTCCACTTTTTATTTCTGTTACAGAATTGGGAATTTTGTATCCAATGCATCTTGTTTGAAAAAATGTGTTTGTTTCTATTGTTTCCAACCCATCCGGAATAGTTATCTCTTTTAACGATGTGCATTTGTTAAATGCATTTGCTCCTATATACTGCATACTGTGCGGCATTATAATTTTCTCAGCCCTCGAGTGATAAAAACTATGCCGATCGATAACTTTTAAATATTTCGGTAAAATATAAACTTGAGCTTCTCGATTATCTTCAAAAACACCACCAACGTAAGCATCTGATGATCTAATTTCTTCTACTGCATTCGGCACATCTATAACTTTCTTACCCTCATCATCTATGTAGTCATATCCTGTTTCACTTTGATACTCTTTTAAAACACCATTTATGATTTTATAATTAGGATATATTTCATTGCCAATGTTTAAATTGTTTTTCACTATATCGTTTTCGGTATATATTATCGTACCTAAGGCAATCGGGGCATTATTGGATGAATATAAAGTAGTTTCCGATTCAAAAGATGTGATATCAATTCTTTCAATACTATCAGGGATATATATTTGTTCTAAAGATGTACATCCTTTAAATGCATTCATATATATTGTTTTTATATTACTGTTTAAAATACATCTATCTAATCTTATACAACCGTTAAAGGTATTTCTTTTAATATATTTAATATTTGATGATATAATTATTTCTGTAAGATCAGTGCAATTATCAAAAACACTATCATGGCACTCAAAAACACTATTTGGCATAATATAATTCTTTATTCCTATGGATGAAAAAGCATACGAACATATTTTTTGAATCGAACAAAGCGAGCTTATCCCTCTCAAATTTGTGCAAGAAGAAAACGCAAGCGCATTTATAATTTTAACGTTCTTTCCATTATATATCTGAGATAAATTTCGACAAGCAGCAAATGCCATAAATTCTATCTCTTGAGTATTGCTAGGAATTTCAATAGTGCGCATCAATTGATTAAAACAAAATGCTCCTCCACCTATTTCATAAATTTCCAAGCACTCGGGAATTACAACATTTTCACTGTTGCCAAGATACTTA
>CALBHM010000331.1 GCA_937892835.1 uncultured Ruminococcus sp.
ATTTTTATCTTTGTAACTGTCCAATTCGCAAAACATACCTCAGCCACCAAAAAGTTCAACCAATCATTATTAAGGTGATAAAATGAAGTTCAAAAGCAAAAAGAAGCAAAGGAATATTATCATTGCAGCCGTAATTTTGGCAGCAGTCATCATCGCCGTTTGCGTGCGCAGCGGAGTTTTCAGTTCGAAGTACACCTACTCCGGCGACCCGTATGTTTGCCTTGATGCAGGCCACGGAGCGGACGATGTCGGTGCAACTAACGGCAATCGTTACGAAAAGGACGACGACCTCAGGCTGACATTGAAAATAAAAGAGAAGCTTGAAGCAATGGGAATCAAGGTTTATCTCACCCGTGACGATGACTCGGACGTTACGCTTGCCGAACGCTGCAAATCGGCAAACAAGAAGCATTGCACGCTCTTTGTCAGCGTTCACAGAAATTCCGCCGAGGATAAAAAGGCAAACGGAATCGAAGCGTGGGTTTCGAGAAATCCTAAGGGCGACGAATACTCACTTGCCGAAGATCTTGTTGCAAATATCTGCAAGCTGACAGGTCAGCAGAACCGTGGAATCAAAAAAGGTTTCCGTGACAATTCGTTCGGCGACTACTACATAAATTCCGACACCGACATGCCCTCGCTTCTTCTTGAGGTCGGCTTCATCACTAATGATAATGACAACAAAGCCTTTGACGAAAAGCTCGACGAGACCGCCGAGACAATAGCAAAAACTATCTACGACCACGTTGAAAAATAATATCAGACCGTTTCATTTTCCTTGAATTTGAAACGGTCTTTTTCTCTCTTTATATTGCATTTTTCGCCGCTTGTGCTATAATATCAAATCGGTGATAATTATGAAATACAACACATACATTTTTGACCTTGACGGAACACTTCTTGACACGTTACAGGATTTGGCAAATGCGGTTAACCATGCAATGCGTCAAATGAATTACCCCGAAAGGACGATTGATGAGGTTCGCCGATTCATCGGCAACGGAATAAAAATGCTGATCAAGCGTGCCGCCCCGCAGGACATTTCCCCGGAGGATTATGACAAAACGCTTGCGATTTTCACGGCCTACTACCTTGACCATATCGCCGACTTCACAAAGCCGTATGACGGCATTATCGACGTTATAAAGACGCTCAAGAAGAACGGCTGTAAGGTCGCCGTTGTGTCGAACAAAGCGGACGAAGCGGCCAAAAAGGTAGTCAAGGATTTCTTCGGCGACATCTTCGACCTTGTTGTCGGCAAGATGGATCGTTTTCCGTCAAAGCCTGCGCCCGATTCGGTGCTTTACGTTATTGAAACACTCGGGGCGGACAAGGCAAAATGCGTTTACTCCGGCGATTCCGAGGTCGACGTTCAGACGGCTCACAATGCCGGACTTCCCTGCGTCGGCGTAACATGGGGCAACCGTGACGTTTCCGAGCTGATTTCCGCCGGTGCGGAATATATCGCCGAAAGACCACAGGAAATTATTGAAAAAACCAAATAAAATGTGACTGCCGCATTTAGCGCAGACCAAAGAGCAAAAAACAAATAGAAAAGGCTATAATACACAACCGGTGATTTAATTAACCGATTAAATGTGGATTATAGCCTTATTTTTGCTCTTTTAAACGTTTTTTTGCCCTCTCGCAGTACACAAGTACAGCTTCGGGGCAAAGAAAACGCTTTCTGCATCTAAATGCGACAGCCCCTTTTTCTTCATTTGAAATCAGGTCTTTATTCAAAAGCTAAACGTTCCGTAATACGACGTTTCGCCTTTTTCGGTTATCTTGTCAACCTTGCCGTTTTTCTGCTTCATTGTAAACTGCGAGCTATACGGCGTTTTAACGTTCAGCTCTTTTACTCGGCCGTTAGCGTCCGTTACCGCTTCAATGACCGTGCCGCTGTAAGTGACACTTCCCGAGGTATAATTCTTGATTTCCGTGCCGTCCAAACCGAATTCAAATGGGAATCCGCCGGCCGTATTATAAACCGGGTCTTTTTTCACGTCGACCTTTTCCGATTTCAGAACAAGTCTGATTTTCATTCCGCTTGACAGCTTCGTAACGGTTGCCGAGCTGAGCATATCCTCCGTGAGCTTTGTGTCCGGTCCGTAAACCCATGCAGGATTGTCGTTCTCATCAACGCCGTTTTTAAACTTGCCTGTCGTTGTGCTCGGACCGGTTTTAATCTCTTCGGATTTTCCGTTGAAAGTATATGTTCCCGTTTCGTACTGCGTAACGGTAGCCGTCTTCACCTGCTGATAGGTCTTGGCAAGAGCTGTATTATATGTCTTGACGATTTCGCTCTTAACCGTAGGCGTATCGTCCGACGTCTCAAGTCCGACGGAAATTCTGAGAATTTTCAATGCGTCGGAGGAATTAATTTTACCGTCTTTGTTAACATCGGCATTCGCTTTGTTAAAATTCTTTACGCTGATTCCGACGCTGTATTGAAGCACGCCGAGAGCGTCGGCGGAATTGATTTGTCCGTCATTGTTAACGTCGCCGAGAAGCACCGCCGATGAGCTGACGGTCAACGCAGCCGCAAGCGAAAGTGCCGAAAGAATTGAAATAAATTTTTTCATTTTAATCGCTCCTTTATGTGAATTGTTCAACCGTATCACGAATAGTATCGAGGAATGCATCCTCACCCCATGTGTTAATCTTAAAGAAAACCGCCTGACTTCCGCCCGAGCTTATCGCCGTGAGATGCACATCATTTCCGCAGGCGAAAAGCGTAACGCTCAGGCTGACCCGGTTGCCGCCGATGTAGCTGTAACGCTCATAGACCTTGACCGAGCAGGCGCAGTCTCCTTTTTCGCAGTACGATTCATCCTCGACCGAGGCCGAGATGCTTTTGTTAACCGCACTGTCAATAGCTTCGCTGATTTCAAACAAAGAACCGTGAAGGTCACATTCAAGCATTGCCATGAATTTTCTCCTTTTTATTTTCAATTTTCTTTATGAGACTTCTGCCGATATCGTGCAGAAGTTTATATGCCGCCGGGAAAACCTCATCGGGGAAATTGACAAGAAAATAATCCGATTCAAACGTGAAATCGCCCTTGTAATCAATATCGGCAAGAGCCTGCGTGATCTCCTCCCAGTCGAGGTCGAAGAAATAGGGAGGACAATGCCTGTCCTCAAGATAATCATTGTCATGAACGTGCAAACAGCCGACATAATCATGGCCGAGAGTTCTGAGCATCTCAGGTGCTGTCGTTCCGACAAGTCCGGCATGGCCGATATCGACGCAAGCGGTGAAATACTTCGGGTCGAGCATATCCATCATGGCTCTGAACTCCTCACCGACGCTGCAAATATTCGGAACAATGCAATTCCTGCGTCGGTCTCTGCCAAACATATTCTCGCACGCAATTTTTATATTGTACTCCTTGCAAAGCGGAATAAGATTATTGTAAAACTCGGCGTTAAGCTCAAGATTTCTCTTGCTGTCCTTGCCGTAATACGTCGGGTGAATTACAATGTTTTTCGCTCCGAGAGTACCTGCGATTTCTATTGAACGCTTGATTTTTTCAAGAATCACCGTGTTGTATGTATCCTCCCCGACCTTGAAGCTCGGGAAAGGCGCATGAGCCTGATTGAAGTATTTGCCATAGCTTTCGGCAATCTTCTTCACTTCATGCACATGCTCAAGATAGGAAGGCTGATTGAGGATATCATCGTCGTCCTGCATGCAAAACATTGAATAATCCAATGCGTCAAAGCCTGCCTCGCATATCATCCGTACATTTTTCTCATCGCCGAAACGCTTTGAACCGATTGATGTTTGCGTTGATAATACCATTTTAATCAAGTCCTTTCGATTTTGGTTTAAAAGAACGATGGGAGCAGTTTAAATCTGACGAGAACTTACTCCCCGGCCTTAACTCCTCTTATGCAAAACGCAAAGGAATAATTACCGCTGTGCATTTTGTACGGCTCATGCAGGCATGCCGTGCCGGGCATATCGCCGCCGACACCTCGCTGCTTAGTATCAATGCAAAGAGAATAATATTCGTCATTCTTTAGCTCATGATTGTGCATGGCCTTTTCGATTTTCTCCTGAGAATAGCTGTGCATGGAGAACTCAAATGGGAAATCCGAGCTGACCGAGAAGCCGTTGCCGCTGTCGTCGGTAATTTCAAGTGAACGAACGTCGGTTCTGTTGCCGTTCTCCTGCGGCCTCATATAGTAATGGAAAAGCTCGTCGGCTTTCTTTCTGAATTCAGAAATTCGCTGTCCTGTTTTTCTGTCGCAATACGCTTCTTCCGGGCCTCTGCCGTACCACTTTACGTTGCAAAAATCCTTGTTTATACCGAGTCTGACGCCCGAACGAAGTATCGGGAGAATAGGACTGTTCATGTTCTGTCCGATATTCACACTGCCGTCGCTGTTGACGATTATATCCGTCTCAACATGACCTGCGAACGGCGCAAACCAATGAATATTCACGATACAAGAGCCGCTGAACGGGAAGATAACGAAGCTCTTTACGCTGACGGTTCGGCTCGTTATATCCCAAAGATAGAGCGGATTGAGGTGCTTGAACATAGGCGCAAAGTTGAAATAATTTGTGTCATTATCGGTCAACGGACGGAAGAAATTCGGCTTAAACGAGAGCGAATTATCAAGAATATTTCCGTTGCCGAAGTCGATTCCGTAAAGCTTTTTATCCTTAAACGTTACGGTTGTGTCACCTGCGATTATCTTGTGGACATTGCCCTTTGAAAGAACCTTAACCATGCCCTCTCTCGGCTCGGGTTTTGCCTTTTCGTTGCTGAGGGTAAACTGGTTGAAGCTGATTTCATCGCCGGCCTTGTGCCACTCGTTTTCGCTCTTATATCTGAATGAAAGCGTAAGAATATACTCGCCCGTTTCAAACTCCGTTGAATACGGAATCGTGAGCGTTTTAGCCGTCTGCGGAGCTATTCCGTCGAGCGACATTCTGCCGCTTTCAAGCTCCCGGCCGTTTTTGGCAACCGACCATTCGAGATAGCAATAATCAATCGTAACAAAATAATTCTTATTCTTTATCTTAACTTTTTTTCTTTCAACGTCGATATCCTCGGCGCAAATATTGGAATAAACCTGCTTAACCTCATAATATGCCGGGTGCGGCGTGCGGTCGGCAGCAATTATTCCGTTGGCGCAGAAATAAAAGCTCGACCAGCCCTCGTTGAAGTCGCCGCCATAAAGCCATTTGCCGTCCTTGCGTATCGCCTGATCAACAAAATCCCAAATAAATCCGCCTGTCATGTGATCGTACTTTTCAAAATCGTCAACATATTCCTTGAAATTGCCGAGGCTGTTCTCCATTGAATGAGCATACTCGCAATAGATTACAGGGTGGTCGTCGAACGCCGATTTCGGGACATCCTTGTTGTCGGCGGCAAGGGCATTGGCAATATTGTCGAACAATGTCGCCGTGATGGCTTCCTTGTGAACAAGCTTGTCAACTACATTCTCCATCGGGTACATTCGGCTGATAAAATCCGACTTCGTAAGGTCAAAATCGCCCTCATAGTGGATCGGATAAAGGTCGCAGAGCTTTAATATAGCCTTTTTCATCTCGGCAAAGTTTGAGCCGTCACCTGCTTCATTGCCGAGCGACCAGAAGCAGATACAGGCATGGCTTCTGTCACGGAGAACCGTCATCTCCGCCCTGTCAACAACTGCGGAAGTCCAAAGAGGATTGTCACCGGGTACATTCTTTCGGCGCACACCGTGACTTTCAACATCGCACTCATCCATTACATAAAAGCCAAGCTCGTCGCAAAGCTCGTAGAAGAACGGATCATCTGGATAATGGCTGGTTCTTATGGCGTTGATGTTCGCCTGCTTCATGAGGTAAAGATCCTGATAGTATCTCTCCCTCGGCACTGCCCAGCCGTGGTCGGGGTCGTAATCGTGACGGTTGACTCCTTTGATTATAACCTTTTGACCGTTGATATAATAAACGTTACCTTTTATTTCAACTCGCTTGAAGCCGATTCTTATCTCTTTCTTGACCGAGCAGCGTGTACCCTCATAGAGCTTGACCGTAAGGGTATAAAGCTCGGGCGATTCGGCGCTCCATTTTCGACATTTTTCGACAATATGATTAATTTTAAGCTCACCGCTTGCCTTGCCCCTGAAAATCTCTTTTTTGTCAAGGTCAACACGGCATGTTACATTTTTATCCGTGCTGAATTTAAGCGTCAGGTCAAGTATGCCGTCGGTATAACTGTCGTCAAGAGTCGTTCTTGCATATATATCCTCAACCGTAGTTTCAGGCTCGGCTACAAGATAAACCTCACGGTAAATGCCCGAGAACTGCCACATGTCTTGATTTTCAAGATAGGTTGCGTCGCTGAAACGCATGACCTTGGCCGCAACGGTGTTTTCGCCCTCATGGAGCACATCGGTTATGTCGAACTCGGCCGGTGTCATTGAGCCTTGCGAGTAGCCGATATATTCGCCGTTTACATAGACGTAAAGTGCAGACTTCGCCGCACCGAAATGCAAAATGATTCTTCTGCCGTCAAAACTTTCGGGCAAAGTGAAGCTGCGGCGATAGAAGCCTATTTCATTCTTTTCGTGGCTGACCTTCGGAATCTGCGATTCGACCGTCGAGACCTGCGGCGGCATTGACGAGCAAAGATAAATCGGCTTTCCGTAGTCCTGCATCTGCCAGACCGAAGGGACAGTTACCGTGTCCCAGCCGCTGTCGTCAAAATCAGAACAGAAAAAGTTCTGCGGCTGATTTCCCACTCCCATCTGCCACTTAAATTTCCATTCGCCGTTCAGCGAAAGCTTGTATTTCGACTTGCCGTATTCAACCTTATCCCTTGCATCATAGGGCAGAGCAAGATTGTGTCCGTCAAGCTTATTCTCACGAAAAAATAACGGGTTTTCCCATTTATGAAGCGGTTTTTTCAAAAAAATCAACTCCTATCTATACATTATAATTATATCTTTACTTCCCCTACAAGTCAAATAAAAATCAAGTTATTTTTCCTTTTTTTATACTTTATATGCAAAACGGCCAAAATTGCAGATTCTGTGAAATAAATTCAGCGAATCTTATTGAAAAAAAACGTCGCAAGTATTATAATGAATCGAATAATGCAAATTTTGAGGTGTTGGTGTTGAAAAAAATCGGGTTTGATAACGAAAAATATGTTAAAATGCAGTCTGAGCATATCAGAGAAAGAATAAGTAAATTCGGCGGCAAGCTCTATCTTGAGTTCGGCGGCAAGCTCTTTGACGATTACCATGCGTCGAGGGTTCTCCCCGGCTTTGCTCCCGACAGCAAGGTCAAGATGCTTATGAAGCTCAAGGATCAGGCAGAGATAGTTATTGTCGTAAACGCTTCCGACATTGAGAAGAACAAGATAAGAGGCGACCTCGGCATAACATACGACCTTGATGTTCTCAGGCTGATTGACGCTTTCAGAGGAATCGGACTTCTCGTCGGCAGCGTCGTCATGACACGCTACAGTGCACAGCCGGCGGCGGACGCATTCTGCAAAAGACTTGAAAGCCTCGGTGTTAAGGTATACCACCATTACACAATTCCGGGCTATCCGTCGGACGTTGATAGAATCGTCAGCGACGAGGGCTTCGGCAAAAATGAATATATCGAAACCTCACGTTCACTCGTTGTTATCACCGCTCCCGGCCCGGGCAGCGGAAAAATGGCAACCTGCCTTTCCCAGCTCTATCATGAGCACAAGAGAGGAATCAGCGCAGGCTATGCCAAGTTTGAAACGTTCCCGATTTGGAATCTTCCCCTCAACCACCCCGTTAACCTCGCTTATGAGGCGGCAACGGCAGACCTCAACGATATAAATATGATTGACCCGTTCCACCTTGAAGCATACGGCGAAATGACGGTCAACTACAACCGTGACGTCGAAATTTTCCCTGTACTTGCGGCAACCTTTGACCAGATCTACGGCGAATGTCCGTACAAGTCACCCACAGATATGGGCGTTAACATGGCAGGCAACTGCATCATTGACGATGAAGCCTGCTGTGAGGCTTCAAGGCAAGAAATTATAAGACGCTTCTATGCCGAACAGTGCTCGGTCAAAAAGGGCCTCGGCAACCCCGAAAGCGTTGACAAAATCAAGCTTATCATGAAGAAAACAGGCATTTCTCTTGATGAACGTCCGGTCATCGCTGCAGCAAAAGCCAAGGCAGAGGAAACCGGCGAGCCTGCAATGGCGATCGAGACAGGAAAAGACACTCTTGTTACCGGCAGAACGTCGCTTCTCATGGGTGCAGGTGCAGCAGCAATGCTTAACGCACTCAAGAGTCTTGCAGGAATCAATGACGATATTCATCTTCTCTCCCCTGCCGTTATTGAGCCGGTTCAGGAGCTTAAGGTGAAATACATGGGCAATCACAACCCGAGACTTCACGTTGACGAGGTTCTCATTGCTCTCTCAGTTTCGGCAGCGACAAATCCGCTTGCCAAGCTTGCGCTTCAGCAGATTCCGAAGCTCCGAGGAATGGAGGCTCACGCAACGGTTATCCTCAAGGAGCAGGACGAATCGGTATTTAAAAAATTCGGTATCAACATAACCTGCGAGCCGAAATATCAAACAAAAAAACTCTACCATAAATAAGGAGAATGACATGGGAAAAATTGTTGCAATCGGCGGCGGACGATACAGTGACGGCGAAATAATCAATATCTTTGAAAAAATCGTTTCTCTGGCAGATAAGAAAAATCCAAAGGTGCTTTTCATTCCGACGGCAGGCTATGACGACATTAACGGCGACGAGGATATTCAGCGCAGCTTTGAAAAATACGGCTGTCAATATGACATTCTCTACCTCACGGACGAGAAGAGAACCGTTGATGATATTCGTTCTGTCATTCTCGGTGCCGATATTATCTATGCAGGCGGCGGTGACGTCCGATTCATGATGGAAACCTGGCGCAAAACGGGAGCGGACAAGGCTCTTGTTGAAGCGTATAACAGCGGCAAAATCATGTCCGGCTACAGCGCAGGCGCAGTCTGTTGGTTCGACGTCGGCTATGATGACTGCGGCCCCGACCACAGCTTCATGTTCTGCGACTGTCTCGGAATTCTCCCCTATTGCGCATGCCCACACTATGAATCCGACCATTGGCAGACCTTCAAAAAAGCCATTCTTGACCGACCGGAGCAGGGACTCGCAATCGAGGACGGCGCAGCCTTGCTTTTCATCGACGGCATGATAGGTACGATCAGGGGCAACGACGGCGGCGATGTGTGGATACTTGACAAAAATAATGAACTTTGCCTCAGCGGAATTGTCGATAAAATGAACAGAATCGGCTAATCGTCGGTTGACTTTACGGTTAGTTTGTGCTAATATGTTCTTGAAAAAATTAATGGAGGGTGAAACCATGAAAAAAGTTTTATCAATCTTTTTAGCTGTTGTTATCCTCGTTTCGGGCGTTGTTTTTGCGTCCGCAAAGGGTAATGATACGCTCCGGTTTGACGAGAACGGCCAGTTTAAAATTCTCGTTCTTGCCGATATTCAGTCAGGCTTCCCTGTCGGCGAAGCACTCAAGGCTTACATAGCGGAAGCAATCGACGCTTCGAACCCGAACCTTGTTATTTTCCTTGGCGACAACATTATGAGCCCTGAGGACGGCACTGTTGAGAGCTACTGGAAGGGCTACGACGAGGTATTCCCGATTCTTGAATCAAAGGGTGTTCCGTTTACTTTCGTATTCGGCAACCATGACGATGAGTCCGCTCCGACAGTAACGAAGGAAGAGATGCTCAAGAAATATCAGTCATATGACGGCTGCCTTGCTTATGATGCAGACCCGTCGCTCCACGGCTGTGCAACTCACAATCTTCCGATTCTCTCAAGCGACGGAAACAAGGTTGCTTATAACCTTTGGATGTTCGACAGCGGAGATTATGTTTTCTATGAAAACGGCAAGAGAAGAGGTTATGACTGCGTTCGTGCCGACCAAATCGAATGGTACAAGTCAGAGAGTGCAAAGCTCAAGGCAGCTAACGGCGGCGAGGTTGTTCCGTCACTTGCATTTGAGCACATCAT
Organism: uncultured Ruminococcus sp.; assembly: GCA_937892835.1. GTDB lineage: Bacteria > Bacillota > Clostridia > Oscillospirales > Acutalibacteraceae > CAG-488. The sequence goes on from CALBHM010000331.1 coordinate 10,054, forward strand.
TCCGCAGGAAGCAACTCAGGCAGTTATGTTCTCCCTTCCGTTCCAGCTCGGCAAGCTCACTAAGAACTTCACCGACGGAACATCCGCTACATATCTTCCGAACTACTTTGCATTCGACGGAATGCTTTCCGAAGCTCCGTGCCCGTCACCCGATAACGAGGGTCAGTGGGATGCATTTGTTGAAACAGGCGACGTTAAGGCTTGCTTCTTCGGTCATGACCATGTCAACAACTTCAGCGTAGATGTTGACGGCGTTACAGCTGTCAGCGTTCCGGGCACAACCTTCAAGTCATACAGCAGCGTTACAGATCAGGGATCAATGGTTATTACCCTCGATGAGAAGGATCTTTCAACCTACAGCACAGAGATTCTTTACACAAGCGACCTCGCTGTTAAGGAAGGTTCCAACATCCCGAATCAGGAGCATTCGGAAACTGTTGCAACATACAAGTTCAGAACTGTACTTCGTTATCTTGCACATGGTATCCTCACTGTTTTGAGAGGAATTTATGCTCAGATTCCCTCACTTCTCGGCAAATAATTTTGACTGAAAAGTAAATATTTAAGGCAACGAGATCAAAAACGATTTCGTTGCCTTTTTGTTTGTTATTCACTATAATTCTCGGCTTTTTTCAATCCAAGGCTTCAAGGTCGGACGGTTCATAACGGTTATGACCTTGTATGCTCTTTTTATATTTCCAGCATTTGATCGCATCCGCAAGACTTTTGCCTTTGTTGTCCTCAAAGAAATCACGGATATATGTGTTATATTCAAACTGCTTGCCTATCGTCGCTTTGTTCTTTTTCTTGTCTTCCAGAATTTGATAATACGCCTCAATCGCATCTGCGTATGTCTTTCCCGCATTTGCCTTTAACCATTTCTGAAATCCGACATTAAAAGAAAATCCCTTGCCGATTTTTTCTTCAAAAAACGCTCTGAGCTTTTCCGAAAATGCGATATTCGGTTCTATTATCGTACTCTCGGTAATCGCACCGACACTTGTTGTCGGTTTTGTTTTGGCTTGAATTTTCAAGACCTTTCCCGTGTCGAGGAAATATGCAATTCTGTCCGTAAGCTCGGGCTTTTTGCCCGAAACAGGCAGATTATTTTCACGGCAAAAACTGACTAATTCCTCTTTAAGATAATAATAACTGCGGAAGGTTTTTCCGTCCAAGTTCTTGTTCAAATTCGGTCGTTCGTTCATGTTCGTTCTCCGTTTTATTCAGCAACCCGCTCAATCGGAAGCGAACCGCATTCTTCCACAGTCCATTCGGCATAGAGCTTTTTTATCGACAATTCACAGCCGACAAATTTATCTCCTTTTTCAAAGAAATGCACCGACCCAAGCTGGGTAACATAGCTCCAGCCCTCACTTTGCATATATTCGATAAAATCCTTATAATCGTCCTTTGCACAGCGATACATATTCTCGCCAACCTTAGCTACAGGGGCTTTTGAAAATGCTGCCAATGCGTAAATATTGTCGCAATAATAGTGTTCGATCGGCAACAAAACAGCCGCCAAAACAATAACAACGGCTAAGATTTTTAAAATCTTCTTCATAATAAATTCCCCTTTGCACTCGATTAAGCTTTATTTACCCTCTTCGCCCTTATTCTTGGCAAATATCATAACAAGACCTGCAATACCGCTGATTATGCCGAACAAAATCAAAGCGATACCTTTTGCAATTTTATTATTCATAGCGTTTTCCTCTCGGATTATACAGTCTTTTCAAGTCCCGACTTGACGGGCTTGGTGACATAGACCTGCTTAACGATTGATTTCAGGCTTTCTGCGGCACACTCGGCTTTCGACTCGTCGTCAAAAATTCCGTAAACGGTCGGACCGCTTCCGCTCATGCAAGCCGCCAACGCTCCATAGCGGTTAAGAACCGACTTGATCGGTACACGCTCGGGCACCTCGATAAGCTGTTCAAAAATGTTCTTACAGCGGCGGCACATCTCATAAAGGTCGCCCTGCGATGCGGCGTACAGCATTCCGCAGGTGTCGAGGTGGCGTATATTCTGCGCCGTGTCAAAGGCGGAGTAAGCTTCCTTGGTTGATACTCCCCTCTCGGGCTTCGCAAGCACAATCCAGCAATCGGAGAGATCGGGAAGCGGAGAAAGAATCTCGCCGATGTTCTGTGCAACACATGTGCCGCCCGTCAGACAGAACGGAACATCCGCACCGACCTTAACGCCGATCGCACAAAGCTCTTTTAATGTCAAACCTGCCGAAAAAATATCATTGAGTGCGGCAATGACCGCCGCACCGTCCGCACTGCCGCCTGCCATGCCTGCGGCAAAAGGAATGTTCTTTTCAATGTGAATTTTTATGCCTGTATTTTTGATTTTCGTGTAATCAAAAAATGCCTGCGCCGCCTTGTATGCAATGTTCGATTTGTCGCACGGCAGAGCTGCTTCGCTGCATGATATCGTGATTTTTTTGTCGCCCGTCGTTTCAACGCTCACCGTGTCGTAAAGTCCGACCGACTGCATTATCATGAACAGGCTGTGATATCCGTTGTCAAGCGTTCTGAGGATATCAAGCATGAGGTTTATTTTGGCTGCTGCCTTGTATTCTGCTTTCATATGTTCTTTCCTTTCGGGGAAGTCTTGAATCTATCTTGCGGAGATGTATTTAATTTTTGAATATCAAATCCCCACCACCGCAAGCGGTCCCCCTCCCCTTGCTTCAAGGGGAGGCTAAATCCGGCTTCAAGTTAATTATTTTTCTAAATTCTTTTTAACTATGTTATCAATATACAAACAAACTCCGTCAAAATTATTATTTATTTCATTATTCGGTATTCTTATCACCTGTATATTATACTCTTTTAAATATTCTGTTCTTATATGGTCGTTGATTATCCCTGTATCTTCATAATGCTGTGCTCCATCAAGCTCAATGACCAAGTTCGCACTTGAAGAATAAAAATCTGCAATATAGTTTCCCAAAATTTTTTGCCTATAAAATCTGACAGGATATCCACTCAAAAAGTTATACCACAATTTTCTTTCTTCTTTTGTCATATTCTTTCTGAGATTACGGGCAAGAGTCACAAGCTTTTCATTACTCTTTCTTTTCATACTTTCCTCGTTAGTTTAAATGATAATGATTTCAAATAAATCAAGAATGTCGCAGTATTCAGCCTCCCCTTGAAGCAAGGGGAGGGGAACCGCTTGCGGTGGTGGGGATTTAAAACTATTCCATATAACTTATTTCAAATCCGCCGAAATCATCTCTTGTTCCATACTGAGACAGCGAGATTGGTTTCTTCTGACTTTGGGTCGATGTGGTCATCGACCCCTACGAAGCGTGCC
>CALBHM010000332.1 GCA_937892835.1 uncultured Ruminococcus sp.
CATTCAGACCTGCAATCCCGAAAATGATGTTATACAAATTGCAGCACGTCAGGATTACGACGCATTTTTCAAGGACGAGCTGAAAACAAGAAAAATGCTCATTTATCCGCCTTATTGCGATATTTGTCTTGTCGGTTTTATCGGTGAAAATGAACCTAAAGTCAGGGTCGCTTCGCAGAAATTTACCGACAGGCTCAAAGAAAAGCTCGGCGACGAATATAAAGATTTAAAAATTATAGCTCTCGGCCCTATGACGGCGAGAGTCTCTAAAATAAGCAATAAATTCAGATACAGATTGATTCTGAAATGCAAGAACACAAAGCGTTTCAGAGCCTTGATGAACGAGCTGTTGAAATATACCGGCACGGACAGGGTATACAATGATGTATCCGTTTATATAGATATAAATCCCGAAAATATACTTTAGAATTTGAAAGGTTCGATTAATAAAATGGCAATCAGAAATATTGTAAAATTCGGAGATCCGATTCTCAACAAAAAGAGCCGCCCCGTCGAGAAATTTGACGACAGGCTTTTTACCTTGCTTGATGATATGAAGGATACTCTTTATAAGGAAAAGGGTGCAGGTCTTGCAGCTGTTCAGGTCGGAATTCTTCGTCGAGTTGTTGTTATGGACTGCGGCGACGGCTATCTTGAGCTTATCAATCCCGAGATTACGGACAGATCGCCAGAATTGCAGCATGAGGAGGAGGGCTGTCTCTCTCTTCCCGGAAAGTTCGGCGTAACCGAGCGTCCGAAGAGCGTTATGGTCAAGGCACAGAACCGTGAGGGCAAGTGGTGTGTTTATAAAGGCTCGGATCTTAAGGCAAGATGCTTCTGCCACGAGATTGACCACCTTGACGGAATTCTTTACACGAGTCACCTTGTGGGTGAGCTTGAGGACAACTGATAAAAGGAGCTGTCGCAGATGCGAATTGTATTTATGGGAACGCCCGAATTTGCCGTTCCTTGCCTTGAAAGGCTCGTTGCCGACGGTCATGAGGTTGTCGGAGTTTTCACTCAGCCTGATAAGCCGAAGGGCAGAGGACACAAGATGCAGTTTCCGCCGGTGAAGGAAAAGGCAGTGGAATATAATATTCCCGTCTTTCAGCCGACAAAGATGAAGGATGGCACGGCATACGGAATTTTAAGGGAGCTTGCGCCCGAGCTTATAATTGTCGTAGCTTACGGAAAGATAATTCCGCAGGATATTCTTGATTTGCCGAAATACGGCTGTGTCAATATTCATGCTTCGCTTCTCCCGAGATACCGGGGAGCCGCACCGATCCAGTGGTGCGTTCTTAACGGAGAGAAAAAGAGCGGCGTGACATCAATGCAGATGGACGCAGGCCTTGACACGGGAGACATGCTGATTAAGGCGGAGACCGAGATCGGCGAAAACATGACCGCCGGCGAGCTTCACGATAAGCTTTCGGAGCTTGGTGCAGAGGTTATGTCGCAAACGATAAAAAAAATAATCGACGGAACTCTTGAAAGAGAGAAGCAGGACGATTCGCTCTCCAATTACGCTCCGATGCTTTCAAAGGAGCTTTGTCCCGTTAACTGGACAAAATCCGCCGATGAAATTCATAATCAGGTAAGAGGACTTTCACCTTGGCCGGTTGCAACATCTGTCTTAAACGGCGAAATTTACAAGCTTCATAAGACCGAGAAAATCGGGAAAACTAAGGGTGAGCCCGGCGAAATTGTTTCAACGGACGGCGGACTGACCGTTGCTTGCGGCAACGGAAACGGAGTAAGAATTTTAACGATTCAGGCTCCGGGCAAAAAGGCCATGAGCTGTGCCGATTTTTTGAGAGGACATAAAATTGAGGTCGGAGAAAAATTTGAATAAGGTGATATAATGATCTATTCTTTCTCAGAGTATATACGCTATCTGATTTTTGCTGCTCCTGTGCTTTTGTTTGCAATATGGGCGCAGATCAGAGTTAAAACGACATATTCAAAATACTCCAAAATCAGAAATTCAAGAGGATTAACGGGTGCTGCGGCCGCTCAGTTGATTTTGAAGCATTACGGCATTACGGACGTTCGTATTGAGCCGTGCCGAGGTGAGCTGACCGACAACTATTCGCCTAATGAGAAGGTTATCAGACTTTCCGAGAAGGTGTATAATTCAACTTCGGTTGCCGCAGTCGGTATCGCTTGCCATGAGGCCGGTCATGCCGCTCAGCACGCCGAGGATTATTTGCCGAATAAAATCAGAACGGCGCTTGTCCCCATGACGAATTTCGGTTCAAGATTCGGCTTGATAATTGCTTTTGCAGGCTATTTTCTCGCTTATTTGTCAAATTCACCGATCGGATACTATGTTATAATCGCAGGACTTCTTTTGTACGGCTTTGTTGCGATTTTCCAGCTTGTAACCTTGCCGGTTGAGTTTAATGCGAGCAGAAGAGCCTTGAAGGTAATTGATGAAACCGGAATACTCGTAGGCGAAGAATACAATGCTGCCAAAAGCGTTCTTACGGCTGCCGCCTTGACTTATGTTGCGGCACTTGCAACTGCCGTTGTTAACCTTCTTTATTATGCGTCGAGATTACTCGGCAATTCAAGAAGAAATTAAGAATAAAACCTCAAAAAGGATATTTATATGAAATCAGCCCGACAGATAGCGTTTGACATTCTCAATAAAATACAGCGTGACGAGAGCTATTCGAATCTTGCACTTGATTCTGCACTCGACAAAATAGAGATCGACATCAAGGACAAAAGATTTGTTTCTGCACTTGTTTACGGTGTGACGGAGAGACGGATTACGCTTGATTATAATCTTTCGCTTTATCTTTCTCAGCCGCTTAAGAAGCTGAAGCCACAGGTCTTGACGGCTCTCAGGCTCGGAGCATATCAGATTTTGTTTATGGACAAAATTCCAGATTCCGCCGCTGTCAACGAGAGCGTTAAGCTTGCAAAGAAAAACGGAGCAGCTTTTGCCTCCGGTCTTGTCAATGCAGTGTTACATAAAATTGCTAAAAACGGCCTGAAAACCGATAGAAGCATGAGTGTGAATTATTCCGCTCCCGAGTGGCTTTGCAAGATGTGGAGCGAAAGCTACGGCAAGGAAAACGCCGAGAAAATTCTTGAAGCTTCTTTCGGAGCTGTTGACAATACATTAAGAGTTAATACGACCAAAACAAACGCAGATGAGCTTTGTAAAATCCTTTCCGAAGACGGATTTCAATGCGAGATAAACGGAACGGTTGAGAATTCGTTAACCGTTAAAAATGGCGGTGCAATTCACAAAAGCAAGGCATACATTGATGGTCTGTTTCATGTTCAGGATACCGCTTCTCAGCTTTGCTGCAAGGCACTTAATGTACAGGACGGCGAGACGGTTATTGACGTTTGTGCGGCACCCGGAGGAAAAACATTCACAATTTCGGAATTAATGCATAATACGGGCAAGGTTCTTTCTTGCGACATATATCCGCAGCGATTAAAGCTTATTAAAGACGGAGCCGAAAGGCTCGGTTTAAATAATATAGAAACCGTTCAAAATGACGGTTCTAAGTTCAATTCTTCACTTCCGCAGGCAGATAAAATACTCTGCGATGTGCCTTGTTCAGGCCTCGGCGTTATACGCAAAAAGCCCGAGATTCGGTTCAAAAAAAGTGAGGAAGTTGACAAATTAATGGAATTGCAGTATTCTATACTGTGTGTTTCAAGCCGATATCTTAAAATCGGCGGAAAATTGGTCTACTCGACCTGCTCTCTCAACCTGGAGGAAAACGAGAATATTATCAATCGGTTCTTGTCGGAGCATGAGGATTTTAAAAGCGTTCGTGTTTTGCCGGAGCTTGAAAGATATGCCGAGGATACGGATTATCTGACGCTCATGCCGCATATTCACGGCTGCGACGGATTCTTTGTTTCCTGCGTTGAAAGAGTTAAGTGAGGATGTGTTTATTTGTCAGAATACGACATTAAATCAATGACATTGCCCGAGGTTAAGTCGGTTATGCGTGAACTCGGACAGCCCGAATTCAGAGCCGGACAGATTTATCAATGGCTTCAGGTTCACGGAGCTATGGATTATTCCGAGATGACGAATATTTCTAAGCAGCTCAGAGAAACCCTGAGCGAAAAATATCCGATACGCTATTGCGAGATCGAATTGAAACAGGTCTCGAAAATCGACGGAACAGTCAAGTATCTTTTTAAGCTATGCGACGGCAATTTTATTGAATCCGTTTTGATGAAATATAAATACGGCTATACACTTTGCATTTCGTCGCAGGTCGGCTGCAAAA
>CALBHM010000333.1 GCA_937892835.1 uncultured Ruminococcus sp.
TCCTGAGGAACAAGCTTTCCCTGAACAGCCATCTGCAGAATGGAGTTTTTTAATTGCTGTGAAGTCATTGATTTCCTTCTCCTTCCTCAAAGATCCTTCGCTGGTCATTGATATAATCCTGCAGCTCTTCTACTGTCGGGATATTGTATATATATTTTGAGGCAAAAAGCTGTTTGCTGTCATTGAGTATGGAATATTTTGCAATGGTTTCATTAGGTTCGGAACACAAAATGATACCAAGTGTGGGGTTATCATCTTCGTTTTTCTGCAGTGCATCAAACATTCTGATATAGCTGTCCATCTGACCTACGTCCTGATGTGTAAGCTTGCCGATCTTAAGATCAATAAGGATATAGCATTTCAGCACGCTGTGATAAAAAACAAGATCAAGATAAAAATCATCATCATCAAAACGCATAAGCTTCTGACGGGCGACAAAACAGAATCCCCTACCAAGTTCAAGCAAAAATTCCTGCAGATGATCTATCAGAGCCTGTTCAAGCTCACTTTCACGCAAAGAGGGGTATTCTTTTACCTTCAAAAATTCCAGAACATAGGGATCCCTTATGAATTCTTCGGGAGTGACCTTTGAAAGCTTTTGTTCAGCTTCTTCTATTACAGGTGCTTTTTCACGGCTGGAAAGAAGTCGTTCGTAGTATAAAGCGGATATCTGTCTTTCAAGCTGACGGCTGGACCACTGGCTTTTTATTGTTTCTTCTTCGTACCAGCTGCGAGCTTCATCTGATTTAACTTTGATCAGATTTCTGTAATGAGTCCAGTTCAATTGCGAACGCAGTGCGTTCGTATTTGGATAGACTATATAAAACTTTTTCAGCTGCTGGAGCGTTCTGACAGAAAATCCCTTTCCAAATTCTTCCGTAAGCTTTGCAGAAAGAAATTGCAAGGTTTCTTTGCCGTATTCTGCACGGTTATGACCGTTTTGCTCATCTTCAACTATGGTCTTTCCGATAAGCCAATATGCCTGCACCATTGCTTCATTTACGGCAGAGTATGCCTTTTGGCGTGATGTCAGAAGAATATTGCGGATCTGTTCGTACAGTTCATTATTATTTCCGCTAACGATAGTATTATCACTCATCAATATTTACTCCCAGAATAGATGTTATCTCGCCGAGTATTCTGTCAATATCGGCATTATAGCTTGCTCGTTTCTCCTGATACTGCTGGATAAGCTCCATCGGAGGAAGTATTTCTTCTTCCTCGTGTGGATAACCGCAAAGGTCAATATTATAGTTTTTGTCCTCAAGCTCCTTGACAGTATATCTCTTTGCCTTGTCAAAACCGTCAATGCTTATCTCTTCTCTGTTATCCCACCATTTCATAGCAGGCTCGAAGTGTTCCAACTTCATAGGCTTTGTTTTGGAGAAGTTCTTGTAACCATCAGGCATATCAAGGCGATAGAACCATGTTTCTTTTGTAGGTTTTGTATTATCGAAGAAAAGAATATTTGTAGTAATGGAAGTATATGGTGCAAAAACGCTGTGAGGCATACGGATAACTGTATGCAGATTGAATTCATGCAGAAGCTTTTTCTTGATAGCAACCTTTGCATTATCAGTACCGAAAAGGAAACCATCGGGAATGATAACTGCTGCACGTCCATTCTTTTTGAGTCTGTACATAATTACAGACATGAAAAGGTCGGCTGTTTCACTGCTTGCAAGGTCTGACGGAAAATGGCTCTTAACCTCAGTCTTTTCATTTCCACCGTATGGCGGATTCATAAGAATAACGTCAAAGCAATCATCGTCTGTATAGTCCAGAATATCTTTTAGAAGTGAATTATCGTGATATATTCTCGGAACATCAATGCCATGCAGCAGCATATTTGTCACACAAAGCATATACGGAAACTGCTTTTTCTCAATTCCGTAGATAGAATCATCGTATTTTTCCTGATCCGAAGTGTTCTTAACATTCTTTTCAAGCTCTTTCAGCCAGCTTGTGATAAATCCGCCTGTACCGCAGGCAAAGTCAGCCATTGTTTCACCGATCTGAGGCTTTATCATCTTTGCCATAAAATCGGTTACGGCTCTCGGTGTATAGAATTCACCCGAAGAACCCGCACTTTGCAGTTCCTTTAGGATCGATTCGTATATCTCTCCGAATGCGTGGCTTTCTTCATAATCACCAAGATCAAGCTCATCAATAACGTTTATTACCTGTCTGAGAAGAACACCGTCCTTCATATAGTTATTGGCATCTTCAAAAGTTGTCTTTACAATCGATTTTTTGATAGGTGTATCGTTAGTAATAGTGATGTTTTTAAGAGCAGGGAACAACTTGTTGTTGACAAAATCAAGGAGAGTATCGCCCGTAGCGACTTTGCCGGATTTGTCATCGTGTGCCCAGTTTGCCCAGCGGGATTCATCAGGTATTATGGAAACATAATCATCGTCATCCATTTCCCAGTCCAGTTCCTTTGAATCATATACTTTCAGAAACAGCATCCATGCTATTTGCTCGATACGCTGTGCATCACCGTTAATACCGGCATCATTTCGCATTATATCACGGATTCGCTTAACGAAATTAGATAAACTGCTCATTTATAATTAACCTGCCTTATATAGTTCTCTTTCAAGCTCCTGTATTACAGCAAAATATCCGTCCTTACCACCGAAAAGCTGTGCGATCTTGCTTGGCTTTCCGAATTTATTAAGAGGATCGATTTTTAGAATATCCGTCTTTTCCAAATCGTAAACGCTCGAATCGGCATATTTCTCAAGTAATGCTTCAAGGACTTCTTTTGCCGCACCGCTGTATTTATTGAGAAAATCACGCTTTTTCACGTTGTTTGCCCGTTCACGTCTTGTGAGAGGCTTGGCATTATATGCTACATGACAGATGAAATCAAAATCATCTACATCAGACATATTCAGCTCAGCCTTAAGAGTTTCAATATCAATACCACGCTCACGGAATTCTCTGTTGATGGTTTCCTTTTTGGCTTCAGAGGTCCATTTGTTTATGAAAGCATCAAGTGTAGCATATTCCTCTGTAATACTATGCTTTGTATAGTCAATGACACTCTCGGTTTTCAGAAGCTTTCCGTCAGCGTCATAAATGGATACTGTTTTGTTTATAACCTTAACTGTACAGCCGTTTACATCAACAAAAGGCTTGTACTCCGGTGGATCAGGAGGTTCCGGAGGATCGGGCGGTGGGGTAGGAGGATTTTTAGGGTCCTTTACTTTCTTGCTGGGATCGTAATCCTCGTTCTGTTCTATCGGTCCGTCCCAGTCGGGAT
>CALBHM010000334.1 GCA_937892835.1 uncultured Ruminococcus sp.
TTCTTTCTCCGAGCTTACCGATGCTCGCTCGGCATTGCAAACAGCTCACGATTCGCTGACAGTCGGCGAAAAGAAAAATGTTTCGCTCAAAATTAAATTTACTCCGGGCAGAATAATCGCCGTTGTTCTTTGCGCTGCGGCATTTACGGTCGGAACCCTTTATTTGAGAAGCAAGCGAAAAGCAACTGAAAATTAAGTGAAAAGCGTTTAAAAACCGCTGAAAAAGACGGTTAAAATAGGAGGGGTTAATACATGGAAATCAAAGAAAAAATCCGTCTTCCTCGTGCGGATTATCCCGAGCAGGTCGGTATTTCGTCCAAGACAATACATGAGCTTATCGAGGATTTCCGTGCACATAACGTTGAGGTTCACAGTATAATGATTTTGAGGGAGGGCAAGGTTGCCTATGAAACATGGGCAGCTCCATACTCGGCGGATTATCCTCACATGATGTACTCGGTCAGCAAAAGCTTTACCTCAACTGCGGTCGGCTTTGCGATTGATGAGGGGCTGATGACGCTTGATACCAGGCTCATTGACATTTTTCCGGAGTACAGACCGAAGGTCAAGGATGAGAATTTAGAGAAGCTGAACGTTCACCATCTTCTCTCCATGCAGTCGGGAAAAAACGTCAGCGTTTTCTCCGACAAATCAAAAAATCATTGGATCAAAGACTATTTTGATTCCGCATGGAAGTTTTCGCCCGGCGACGGACACTGGCAATACATAAGCGAGAATCAATACATGCTCTGTGCAATGCTGACAAGAATAACGGGCATGTCGGTTGTGGAATATCTCACGCCGAGACTTTTTGAACCGCTTGGAATCGACGTTCCTTTCTGGGAGCACGATGTTGACGGCATTGAAGCAGGAGGCTGGGGACTTTATCTCAAAACCGAAGACCTTGCAAAATTCATGTACTGCTATCAACAGCATGGCATTTTCAACGGCAAACATGTAATTCCCGAAAAATGGACTTATCTCGCACAAAAACAGCAAGCAAACAATTCGCCGTTCACAACTGTTATCGACAGCCAGTGCGGCTACGGATATTGTTTCTGGCGTTGCGGCGGAATAAACGGATACAGAGCTGACGGAATGTTCTCGCAATTCGGAATTGTATCGAACGACGACGACATCATTTACGTCATGACAGCCGGAGAAATAAACGAGCAAAAAACGAGAGACTGCATTTGGCGTCACTTTGGTAAGCTTATAATTGAGAACGACGGCGAACCGACACCGGAGGTCAAGCCTGAGCTCGGGCCCTTGCCCGATGACCTTGAAGCAAGAGAACACAGCAGCTTTGAGAAACAGCTCGAGGGCAAAACAATCTCCATGCAGATCAACCCGATACTCAATGCCGCCGGCTTTCCGTTCAGCATGCTTCCGATCCCGATAGTTTATATGTCAGGAGACAGAGCCGGCAATGTTGACAACATTGTATTCCGTTTTGATGGCGATACCTGCACAATGACGTGGGACGAGGGCGACGAGCACAACACCATTCTTTGCGGAATGGACGGCAAGGCTCGAACGAGCCCGATAACACTTGCAGGAATGAATTTCACGGCATTTTCAACGGCAGCATGGATAGATGAAAACACAATCGAGGTTCACATGCGTCCCGTCGGCGGAATCTGTATGAGAAAAATTAAGCTCAGCTTCAACGGACACATTGTTACTCTCCGTCCGTCAAGCCAGATGCCGATAAGTGCAATGGCAGAATCTTTGGCACTTGACGTAGATTCGTTCTTCCCGCCGATACTTCATAAATTCGGGCTGGTTGCTTTTGACCAGCTTCCGGGAATTATAGACGCACCGATACTTGGAAGGATTAAATAATATTGAGAAAATAAAGCTTTGAGAGAATAAAACTGAATAATATTTTATTCGAGGTGACAACACTATGGATGATAGGCTTTATTATGTTATTTTTGTTTTGTTGCTTATAGCAATGGCGATTGTCATTCCGTTTTTCTTGAAGGCGGAGCAGCCCAAACCCTGCAAGAAATCGCTTGTTCTGAAACAAACATGTTCAACCATCTTTCTTGCTAATGCACTTATCGCCGGTCTTATCGGAGATTTCACGAGATATGCGGCGCTGATGTTTGTCGGCCTTTGCTTCTCGTGGCTCGGCGATTATCTGCTTCATGTCCGCCCCGGTTCAGGATTTTTCATCGCAGGACTTTCTTCATTCCTTGTAGGCCATGTTTTTTATACAATCGCCTATTGCAAAGCTTTCAAAGTTCTTTTTCCATTCGTTCCCCTGTTTACTGTTGCCGAAATAATTATATACATAGCTCTCATTGCAGCGGCACTTCTTTCGGCAATATTCATCGTCAAAATTGAGCTTGGTAAGCTGCTCGTTCCCTGTATTCTCTACACGGCAACAATAGCGGCAATGGTTGTAAAAGCTTTTTCGCTTGCAATAATGATTATGAAATCCGGAAGCTTAGTTGAAGCTCCGATATTTACAGGCATAATGCTTATGCTCGGAGCATTTCTTTTCATGCTTTCCGACTATACGCTTTCAATTCTCAATTTCAAGCAGGATGTCGCACGGAGCTCTCAGACAGGTAAACATCTGGACCTACTTCTATGCTCAGATGTTTCTCGGTGTAACGATATTCTTTATTTCAACATAATCAAAAAAAACAGCGGACTGCTTCTTCGCTTTGAAGAATTGCAGTCCGCTTTTCTTTTTATAAAACAGAATTTGTAAAAACGATGATTATTGGCGTTGTAATAACGGCAATAATCCCCCGGCCTAAACGACAGGGATTCCATGCCTTGCTGCTTTTGACATGACTTTCCCAAACTCCCCCACAAGGCATATCACCCTGCCCCGACAGCAGATATCAGCCGTCAGCGCATCGGTCGTAACAAGGCTCTGCGCTAAACAAAACTCTGCTGTCGACTCTTTCTCTTTCGACCGTGAGAACCTCTTTCCCAACAGCTCTCACGGTCGAACCCCGTTGTTCATCTCTATTTTCCCATTTAGTAACCGCTGATTAACCCGTAGTGATATTCTCTGTTAACAGCAACACCACGCTTTAATCAGCGATTATCCCGATCTTGCAAACCTCTTTCCCACAGCAGCTTTCAAGCTCGGTAAAAATCATTTTCATTTCTCTTTTTCTCTGCTATTTTTCTTTCCCTAACGGTCGTATTTTGCACTTTCCCCTATTATATCAAGTCCGAAGCAAAACGCTTCTTTCATGACACCTTATTCATAACAGCGCACATGCTCATATGTGCATTGTAATTAGCATTTACCATATCTCTTGCCTGTGCAGAAAGAAGAAAATCCGAGGTCGGATATGATGCTTTAAATGTCTTTCCGCAGCACGGGCATCTCTTAATATACTCCGATCTGGCGATAGGCTTATGTGTTCTTTTTACAGCAAACAATTTCATGATTATTCCTCCGATTTAAACTTATTTTTCTTTCCGTTCGGTTCTCTGTGAACCTTACAAGCGCTATTATATCACGCAATTTTCGCTTGTCTATAGGTTTAATCCAATCTTAATCAGTTCTTAAGCAAATCTTAATCAAATCTTAAGATTTCATCATTTTCTTAATATTTTTCGCTTTTAAAAAGATAAAAACGTGCCGGCAGTCTGACGATTGCAACACGTTTTATGCATAATTTGTTTTAATGTTATTGCTCCATTTGCTTGCCGATAAATGAGGCCGCCACCTGGGCAAGCTTTGTCTCCGTCGGCGAAATTTTGGAGCCGTCGCTCCAAAGAAAAACCACTGCTCCGAGAATGTCTCCGTTACCGATTATCGGCATTGCAATAGAAGCCCCGTAGTCGATTCCCTCAATCGGAAAAAGCTGCTTATCTCTGTCCCCCGTGTAAAGCTGTCTTGACTCCATTACACTTTCCAATTCGGTGCTGATTCGCTTCTCAAGAAAATCCTTTTTTGAAACACCTGCGCAGGAAATCACATGATCTCTGTCGCAAATCAACACCGGTGTGGTAACACTTCTGTAAAGTACATCGGCAAAATGCTCGGTTACATCGGAAATTTCGCTTATCGGAGAATATTTTTTAAAAATTACGCCGCCCTCCGTGTCGGTGAAAATTTCCAGCGGTGCGCCCTCTTTGATATGCATGGTACGACGAATCTCCTTTGGGATAACCACACGGCCGAGGTCGTCGATCCGCCTTACAATTCCGGTTGCTTTCATATATAAAACTCCTCTTTAATGACCGCTTGTCGGTCGGTTTATCGTTTGCAAAAATAGTGTTTGCCTTATTTTATTTTTTATGCCATTATAATTGCAAAAAAGACGATAAAGAGTTATAATATAGAAAATTTTTTTGGAAGTGTGAAAATGAAGCCTTGTTTTTCTACCTTTTACAGTCGTTTGCCCGGCGGCTATCGGTTCAATGACCTTGTAAAATGCGCTTCGGCTTATTTAAAACATCCGCAGACCTTCCCGGGTTTCATTTTTCTTTTTTCATTGCGTCACTTTATCCTGGGTGGCGGTCACGGAATTATCATTCCGCAGGGTAACACAGTAATTCCCGATTTCCTTTACCACGTTACTCTCGAATCAAGTCTTGAGAATATTTCCAAAGACGGTATCGTTCCCGCATCCGACGTTGTTTTTCTTACAGACAGCATTCAAGACCTTAAGGATTATCTTGAATGGAAACAGTTTTCTCCCGAAAACTCGGATAGGATATTTCTATTGACCGTTGATACAAATCTTTGCCGTGAACACGGAATTAATATTTACAAAATAACCCGTCGTCGGGAATTTATTGCTCAAAGCGTCCCTCCCGAGGCGATCGTCGCCTGCGAGAATTTTCAAGAACGGCTTGCCTCAAATCGTCACGATAATTAAGCAAAGCAAAAGCCTGATTTTTTCTGAATTTTAAAGGCAGAGAACTGTCACAGACATTATTTTCAAGGTCCTTGATTCTCTGTTTCAGATATTCTTCTGTCGTCATAAACATCACCATTTATATTTTTCGCATAACAAAAGAGGTTATTAAATGCAAGTACAGGAAGAATTGAAAAAAATTAATTTTTAAAAAAGAGAGGAAATAAATATGTCGGAATTTGATTTTAGCGAAAACAATACCGTACAAGAAGATACGAACTCTACAGAACAAGAAACAGCAACGAGCTTTCAGGATGAGCTGAGAAAAAATATGCGTCCTAAGGAAGATGTTGAAAAAGAGCATGAAGAATACATCCGAAAGGAAACAGAGCGAGAAAAAAGAGAAATGGAAGCAGAAGCAATGCTCACGCTTCAGGAAATAAAAGAAAGGCTTCTTCAAAACGTAAAGTCGGCATTATATAGCACGAAAGACGGTGTCACAACCGTATCATGCATTTGTGATGCTCCGTCAAGATTTCTCAGCCAACGTTTTAACTCCAACAGTACACAAGTGAATCAAAACAAAAGGGCTTTTATTTTGTTCCGTGACCCCACTTTGCGTTATCAACACTGGGATGAGTTTTGCGTTAATCCGAAATACAGTCAGGAATATGACTTTTACTCAGACGCATTGAAACGACTTGCCGCAGAAGAAAATATCAGCATTGAATTCTTTGTTAGTAATGTTAGCGGAAGCGGAACTCCGAAGTGTCCGTTTCCAAGCAATTCAATGAATGTAAATATTTCAAAAGGTGTTCTACGCATTCAAGCCAGTTCTGTAATTTCTACGGAACCTACAGAGGATAAAACTCAGCCGGAACAAGCCGCAGTCGACGAAGCAGAACAAGAAATTAACGTTCAAACTACCAATAAGCGAAGCCGCAAATCCATCAAAAAAATGGTTACAATTATAATTTTGGCGGTATTAATTCATGTTGTTGTAGGAATTATTTGCTGGAATATCGAGGACTTAGATCTCGGGATTTCTCTTATTATCGCAGATATTTTTATAGCAATCTACCGTATTTTGAAAAAATAGATTTTTGAAGAGG
>CALBHM010000335.1 GCA_937892835.1 uncultured Ruminococcus sp.
CTACTCTTCGACTACACCCGCATTCTCAAACGGTACATATACATGGACCGTCAGCGGAGGTACTGCGGAAGTGGGTTCAATACTCATCTTTACAGTCAGCTACACCTACAGCGAAACAAATGAAATAAGCGGAAAAACCTATACGAATAACTATGAAACTCAGTGTGTTTCCTATGTTGAGGCGATTGCTGCTCCGACAGGTATTTATTCAACCAAGAGAACGTTTGAGAACTTTGTTATCGGTACCAATACCAAAAACCGTTCATACATTGCAACAATGATTCTTGGTGAAAATACATACGGCTCAATGTATAATAACGGAACAGCCGACGGTACTGTTGATTTTACAAATGCAAATGCATTTACCAACAACGTTTCGGCGTGGACAACCGATTTCGGTAACATGAAAAACTTCGGCGGTACAAGTGCAAGCAAAAATTACAATGTTGCCATCAGTGCGGACTCAAACAGACCTCTTTCAACTGTATATATTGATAAAAGTGTTACGTCTACTCTTTCTTCGCTGAACCTTCGTTTCCATACCGTTCTTCCGACATACGCCAGTGAGTCAAATGAGCAGGTCACCGTTGGTGTTGACAGCTCATATGCGGTTCCGGGTATTGTTAATACTTTCAGTTCGGACAGTACATCGAACAATCCGGATAATGATGCAACGGTGACTTCGGAACTCGGACTGACTCTTTCAACAAGAAAAACAGCCGTGACGGGAACAAGCATTAACTCCACGCTTCAGTCATTCTTTGAGGGCGTAGGCCCATGTAAGGAAACAGGAACAAAGGAATATACTGTTTCTTTGAAGTATCATACCCCCGGTGGTTGGACGAATGTTTATGTCGGACAATCTTTTAGCTTTAGATTTGTTACATATGATAAAGGTTCGCTGAGAACTCTTGTCGAGGAGATTCAGGGAACGGATCCGACCACAATGTCAATTAATCTTGCTGAGGGTGAGTTCAAAGGCTACAATCCTCAGTCCTGGTATTATTCATCAGGATGGGAGGGCTTCAAAAACGCTTTTGTAAATGCAAAGAAATGTCTTGCAAAGCCGGATGAAGCTCAGACGGATATAGATACGGCATATAATGAATTAAAGACAGCTTATGACGCTCTTCAAATGCGCAAGGCAGACTATTCTCTTGCCGATGCTTATTATAAGCAGGCAATTACAAAGAATAAGAGCGATTATACGCTCGCCTCATGGGCAAAGCTTCAAACTCTTATTGATAATTACGCATCTGATTACAGCACCCTTTATCAGCCGGCGGTTGACAAGATGGCAACCGATATCAAGGCGGCTATGGATGCTCTTGAATATACAACAGCCGATTATACCGATCTCATAGCAAACATTAACACGGTAAATAAGATAATGACAGAGGCCCCGACGATCTACGGCAAAAGTGCCGATGAGGTTTATTCGGGCTGGGCCGCAGTAATTTCGGCACTTGAAAATTCAGGTTGTGTATATAATGAACTTGAAGGCTATACCGTTGGCACATATCTTGATATAACCGAGCAGTCAACGGTTGACGGATATACACTTCTCCTTAAAAATGCAATAGACAATCTTAAGGTTAAAGGTGCGGATTATTCAGAGGCAGTGAAGGCCGAGAGCGCCTATAAGGTGCTAAAACTTTCATACATAGTTGATGATGTTGCCGAGAATCTTACAAAAGCATACAATGAGCTTGTTGCTCTTCACAATTTAGACCTTTCCAGACAGAGTGATATTGATGCAGCTGTTGCAACGCTTAAATATTGGCTCGACAATATTGAATATAAGCCTGCCGATACAACTGCAGCAATTAATATAATTGCAGAAGCAAACTCAATCGACAGAACAAAGTACAGCAATTTCACGGCTGTTGATTCTGCGGTTTCATCGCTTCAGTCAAAGTTGGATCTTGATATAAGATATCAGAGCGAGATCGACAGAGCGGTTGCTGCCGTAAGATCGGCTATTGATAATCTTGTGAAAAACAGTGCTGATTATACAGAGGTTGATAAGGCTATCGAAGAAGCAAATCAGGTTGCGGATAATATTCTCAAAACCTATGCTTCGACCTATGGTTTCACGGCCGAAACATTCTATTCGAACTGGTCAGACGTCACAACCGCGATAAATAATGTTGTAAGAAATCTTGACGGAAGTAAACAGACGCAGGTTGACGGCTATGCCGCAGCTATAAGAAAAGCAATATCGGCTCTTGCTGAAAAC
>CALBHM010000336.1 GCA_937892835.1 uncultured Ruminococcus sp.
GCTAAGTTTCAGACGCTTCCGATCAGAATTTTCTCCATGACGAAGAAACGCGTTACTCCAGATATGTATGCGCTTTCGACTATCATGTTTATTGTTATTCTTGTTCTTCTTATCCTTGTTAATGTTCTTCAGGCTCAGGGAGACAACAAGAAGGCGAAGAAGGGCGGTGCGGTAAAATGATGAAGAAGATTATTTCTGTTTTGTTTGCCGTTATCGTTATCGCTCTCAGCTGTTCCGCTTCGTTCGGCGTCGCCGCAAAACAGATTGATGCTTCCAAGCTCAAGGGTACGGAAATCAATGTTTATAACTGGGGCGAATACATCTCCGACGGTGCCGAGGGAACGCTCGACGTAAACAAGGAATTTGAAAAAGAAACCGGAATCAAGGTCAATTACACAACCTACGATTCCAACGAAAATATGTATAATAAGATCAAAGGCGGCGGAGCAAACTATGATATTGTTATTCCGTCGGACTACATGATCGAACGAATGATAAACGAGGATTTGCTCGAAAAAATTAATTTCGACAATATCCCGAATTACAAGAACATCATGCCGAAGTACAAGAATCTTTACTTTGACCCGAAGAATGAGTATTCCGTTCCCTACAATGTCGGCATGGTAGGACTTGTCTATAACACCAAAATGGTTGAGGGCACGCCTGACAGCTGGAGCATTATGTGGGACGAAAAGTACAAGGGTCAGGTGCTCATGTTCAATAACTCCCGTGACGCTTTCGGTATTGCTCAGTTTCTTTTGGGCATTGATATCAACACAACCAATGTTCAGGACTGGGAAAAGGCTTATGAAAAGCTCAAGGAGCAGAAGCCTATCGTTCAGTCATATGTTATGGACGACGTTTTCAACAAGATGGAGGGCGGAGAAGCTGCTATTGCAGCTTATTATGCCGGCGACTGCATCAGCATGGCCGAGAACAACCCCGATCTTGCTTTCGTTTACCCGAAAGAGGGTACGAATATTTTCGTCGATTCAATCTGCATTCCAAAGGGTTGTCAGAACAAAGAAGCGGCTGAGCTTTACATCAATTTCATGCTCAGAGACGACATTGCACTTGCAAATGCCGAGTATATGTGTTATGCTACTCCTAACCAGGCGGTTCTTGACAATGAGGAATATTCGCTCAGGGATAACGAAATGCTCTATCCGGATGAAGAGCACACTCCGCCTACAGAATATTTCCACAATCTCGATTCCGAGATGCTAATGCTCATGACGACGCTCTGGGATAACCTTAAAATAGAGGGCAACAATGACCGCTCTGTTTATATCGGTCTGATTACTTTTGCGGTTATCGTTATTGTCTATTTTATTTACAGGACGATCAGAAAGAAAAAAAGAGAGAGTATGTATTGATTTGTCATTCAATAAGCAAGTCGGCATGCTTCTCCGAGAGGTGTAAAAGATGAAGAATGTCAGCTTCATGAAAATCATAGCAGTCTTTATGTGTATCACAACGGTATTGGGAGCTTTTTCGGCCTGCTCTTCCAAGAAGACGACGCCGGATACCGTCAAAGCTTCGGTAAACGACGGTCCGCTTACCGATCCGAAATGGATTATCGCTCCATCGATAGAAGCACAGGCGATTGAGCCGCTTGTCAGAGCGGATTATAACGAAAGCACAAGACACTATGATATCAGCTATGCCGATTGCTTTAAGATTAAACAGAACGGCAAGTACGGAATTATCGACTATAACGGTAAAATCGTTATTAAACCGAAGTACGACAGCATTGCTGCGATAAGGAACAGTTCGGATTTTGTTGCAACAAGCAAGGATTCCGACGGCGAAACCGTTCAGGTTTACATTAACTACAATGATTTTTCGGTTGAATCGTCATACAGAAAATATAATACGCTCAGATATGAGTATCTGTGGAACTCTACGGATAACTCCGCTGTGTTTGTTCAGAACGACGACGGTGAAATCTACAAGGATGATCTTAAAGCCGCTCTGCCCGAATCCGTCAGGGGAGTAAAGGACGTTGACGGCGAGTATGTCAGCGACGGAACCTACGGACTCTATATCAACGGAAAGAACATCATGGGTATGATTTATTCCGGTGCAGGCTGCTTCTCAAACGGAATGGCTGCGTTCAAATCCAACGGAGTGTGGGGATATATTGATTCTAACGGAAAAACCGTTCTTCCTTTCGGCTATGATGCCGTTAAGGGCTACAGTGCATTCGGCGGAGAGGACACTCCGTATGAAAGCTATGACGGATATGTAACCGTTACCAAGGACGGAAAATTCGGCGTGTTTACTAATGAGGGCAAGGCCGTTACCGATATGTCCTATGAAGGAGCAACGCCGGTTGTAGGCGGCAGAGCCTATATTCTCAAGGACGGCAAATGGGGTCTTGCTTCATTCGGCGATTCCTCAGATGCGACGGCAAGAACCGACGTGACGACCACGACGAAGCCCGAAGAGACAACGACGGTAAAGCCGACAGAGAAAGCTACAGAAAATACAACCGTTGAAGAGACAACAACGGCCGAGGGCGCAGGCAACTATGTTGTTAACACGGATGGGCTTAAGCTCAGAACGGATGTAGGTACGCAGAACGACATCATTCTTGAGCTGAGCGAGGGTACGGTTCTCACCATTGACCGTGTTTCGGACGGCTGGGGTCATACATATTACGACGGCAATGAGGGTTGGGTAAGCCTTGATTATGTCGATGAGGAGTAAACGATGATTCAGCGTCTTGATAAAATGATTGCTTCTCAGGGAAAGTACAGCCGACGAGAGGTGCAGGAGTTCATAAAAAGCGGAGCGATCAAGGTCAACGGAATAACCGTTCGTGACAGGGGAGCAAAGTCTGATGACGAAAAGGACATTGTAACCGTGAACGGCGAACAGCTTGATTTTCAAAGATTCGTTTATCTTATGCTCAATAAGCCCAAGGGAGTTGTCAGTGCAACAAGTGACAGCAATGAGAAAACTGTAATTGACCTTGTCCCAAAGGAGTATAAAAGAAGAAATCTTTTTCCTGCCGGACGGCTTGATATCACAACTACCGGTTTTGTGCTGATTACAGACGACGGTGACTTTGCCCACCGGATCCTTTCTCCTAAAAATCACATCGAAAAGACCTATGAGGCTCGACTTGCCGAACGGGTTACGGATGAGCAGATAAAAAGAGTCTGCGAGGGAATTGAGCTGAAGGACGGAACAAAATGTCTGCCGGCGAAGGTGACCGTTATTGAGGACAGCGACGAGCCGATGGTCGAAATCAAAATCTGTGAGGGCAAATATCATCAGATTAAGAGAATGTTTGCCGCCGCAGGCAACGGTGTAATCGGACTGAAGCGAACACAAATGGGCGGCTTGATACTTGACCCGAACCTCAAGGAGGGTGAATGCCGTTTGCTCACCGCTCAGGAGGTTCAAATAATAGAAAACGGATAATTTCCGGAATGTTTAAGCTTTTCGGACATATTATATTTATTAAATAATGTATGAATTCGGGAAAAGTCGGTTTTAACAAAAAAACTTGACTTTTTCCGATGAATACACTATAATAGGCATATTGCTGTACTTTGGTGTTTAAAGTACAGGCTTTTGTCTGTATTAAGACCAAAATACCGAGTAATTGCATTGAAAGGATGAAATTTATGGCACAGGAAATCTTGCTTACAGCTGAGGCTTACAAAAAGAAAAATGATGAGCTGGAATATCTTAAAACAGCGGGACGTGACGAGATAGCCGAAAGAATCAAAGAGGCCAGATCATTCGGAGATCTTTCTGAAAACAGCGAATATGATGAGGCATTGAACGATCAGGCTAAAATGGAGGCTAAAATCGCTCAGCTCGAAAATGAAATGAAAAACGCTAAGATTCTTGACGAAAGCGCAATTACTACCGAGGCTATTCACGTCGGTTCAAAGGTAAAAATCCGTGACGTTGAATATGGCGATATTGAGGAATACAAGATTCTCGGCGAGAGCCAGGCAAACCCCGATGAGGGCATTATTTCGGATCAGTCGGCAGTCGGTAAGGCACTTATCGGCAACAAGGTCGGCGATGTTGTTAACGTTCATCTTCCGAACGGTAATGTGATTGCCTTTGAGGTTCTTGAAATTTCAATATAAACATTTCGGGCGCAGGCTTAGCCTTACGCCCGTTAATTGCTATGAATGGAGAGTTAAATATGGCAGAAGAAAAGAATACTCCCGTTGTTGAAACGGAGCAGAACGCTAACGAACTCAGAAAAATCAGGGTTGACAAGCTTGTTGCACTTCAGGAAGCAGGCAAGGACCCGTTTCAGATAACGACAGCCGAGCAGTCGGCTACCAGTGCGGAAATTACCGCAGCATTTGAGAAGCTTGAGGCTGAGACCAATGAGCTTCCCGAGGATCAGAGACCCGAGCAGGTCAGAATTGAGGACGTAACTCTCTGCGGACGCATCATGACATGGAGAGATATGGGTAAGGCTAACTTTATCGATATCACCGACCGTGCCGGACGTATGCAGGTTTATGTCAGAATGAACGATATCGGTGAGGACGAGTTTGCTGAGTTCAAGAAGTGGGATATCGGCGACATTATCGAGGTTAAGGGCTTCGTTTTCAGAACACGCAGAGGTCAGATTTCCGTTCATGCTCAGAACGTAAGACTTCTTTCAAAGTCGCTTCTTCCTCTTCCCGAGAAGTTCCACGGACTTAAGGATACCGATACAAGATACCGTCAGCGTTATCTTGACCTTATCGTTAATCCCGACGTTAAGACAACATTCTACAAGCGTTCGCTTATTATAAAGAAAATTAGAAACTTCCTTGACGAAAAGAACTTCGTTGAGGTTGAAACTCCGATTCTTGTTTCCAACGCAGGCGGTGCGGCGGCAAGACCGTTCGTTACTCATCACAACTCACTCAATGAGGACTTCAAGCTCAGAATTTCGCTTGAGCTTTACCTCAAGCGTCTTATCATCGGCGGAATGGAGAGAGTTTACGAGATCGGCCGAGTTTTCCGTAACGAGGGCATGGACACAAGGCATAACCCCGAGTTTACTCTCATGGAGCTTTATCAGGCATATACGGATTATCACGGCATGATGGATCTCACAGAGAGCATGTTCAGATATCTTGCAACCGAGGTTTGCGGTTCAACGACCATCACCTACGGCGACAAGGAGATC
>CALBHM010000337.1 GCA_937892835.1 uncultured Ruminococcus sp.
ACAAATTTGGATTTTACTATTGACAAATCTCTTTTAGTGCATTATACTGTATCTTGCAGTAAATCTACTATAAGGTATTTACTTATCCAATTGTATTATATCACGCCTTACAGTGAATTGTCAAGTCTTTTATAATGATTAGGAGGAATATTTATCGAATGAGAGCAAGAACTATATCTATTTGTCAGGGAAAAGGAAGCATTGCTCACAACAACAGAGCATTCCACACCAAAAACACCGATCCCGCACGAACAAAGGATAATATCGTATTTGTTCGTGAGCCTATCGGAGAAGCGTATGACAAGCTGTTCTCTGCTGCTGTTGAACGCTATAATGCCAAGCAGAAGCGGAGTGACCGAAAAATCAAAAGCGGCTATTTTGAATATCAGTTCGGACAGCCTGTTACGGAAACAAAGCTGACCTCGCCCGACAAGCGAAAAAGCTTTTACGAATACCTTATACAGCTTGGAACTATGGAAGATACGGGTGTCGGCACTGAAGCGGCTGAAAAAGCTACCGCTTGCCTTTGCGAATATATGAAAGGATTTGCCGAACGCAATCCAAACTTTTATGTTTTTAATGCGGTCATTCATCTGGACGAGAAAACGCCGCATCTGCACATTGACTACATACCTATCGGTCACTATTCAAGAGGCGTTTCGGTTCAGAACGGCATTGCACAGGCTTTGAAAGAAATGGGTTACGGAACAGGCAAGAATGCTATCGCAAAATGGCGGCAGTCGGAATATCTTGTATTTCGCAGGATTTGCGAAGAACAGGGCTTCATCATTTCCGAGCCTAAGAAATCCAGAGGCGTGAGTTTTACCGTTGAGGAATACAAAGAGATTCAGCACGAAAAGGAGAGGCTTACCGAGGAATTACAGCCGCTTCGTGAAATGAATCTTGCCGCCGATGAAACAAGTGTTGCAGGCAAGAAGCAGTTCCTTTCTAACAATATTTCCGTTTCGCCCGAAGAATTTGAAAAGCTTGAACAGCAGAAAAAAGCGGTTGCCATTCAAAACATTGAAAATCAACACGAACGTGATAATATTGCTGTCCGTCAAAAGTTGCTTGATGAGTGTGAGGCAGAAATCGCTGTCAGGGAAGCAGAGAGCTTGTCACGATTGACAGAACGCAGCAATGAGCTTGATGTCCGTGAAAGTGAGGTCGTAAAGATCGAAGAACGTGCCATGTCCGCTCTTAATGATGCTGACGCTGAAAAACGCATGGCAGCCGTGCTTGTTTCCGATGCGAAAAAGAAGCTTGAATATGCCGATTTCAAGTATAATGAACAGCTCAATTTGAATCGGAATTATTCGGCTTTGCAAAACAAATATTGTATTCTTGAAAAGGAGCGTGACCGCAAGGCAAGCGAGCTTGTAAATCTCCGCTATGCCGTTGGTATCAGTCCGACCGACAAGGAAACCGACCCCGTGCAGAAAATCACAGCCATTCGGGACGAAAACAGTGCCATTAAGCGGAAGCTTGACAAGGAGCTTCGTCTGCCGTTCAGACAGCAGAAAAGCACTGCCACTCTTGAAATGCTAGATATGGTGTTGGATAAATTCAAAAGCCGAATTGCCGAAACTGACAAAGAGCTTGAAGAAAGCCGTTCAGTCATTGCAAAGCTCAAAGAACAGCTCTCGTTCATAAAGCAGGAATTTGTCAAGGTTGTGCTTGCCGTGAACACTCTTGTGTATTCGGATAAATACTGCCGTGGATTATCAGGACTAAGCAAGGCACTTGCAACGGGTATCAGCTTCTTTACTGACAGCACTTTCAAAAAGCTTGGTGAATATGATTCTATCAATAAATGTGCGATAGACGATGAAATTCGTGAAAATATGAGCCACTTCATAGAACCCGAAAAGAACCGAACAAGCAGTTATTACGAAAGATAATTGTGCAAAATGCACTAAAAATATGTGATTGTATGTTAGTGTCGGTTTGCCTTATATTAAATATAGCCGCTCAACATACCGCAAAATACAAAAAGATAAAAAGGAGAACGAAAATGCAGAACAAAACAGAAATTATGGCGCAAATAGTTGCGCTTCTTTCACAGCTTATCGACAACAGCGCAGAGCCGCCAAAGACAATATCGCCCGAACATTCCGCCGAGCCTGTTGAAATGCTCACGATAAAGGAATGCTCCGAAGCTGTCAGCGGACTTTCAGAGCACACAGTCCGTCAGCTTGTGGCACAGAAAAAGATACCCTACATAAGAACGGGTCAGGGCAAACGTGGAAAAATTCTCATAAGCAAATCGGCTTTGCTCGACTATATGAAAGGGGTGGCGTGATGACGAAATTTGAAACGATAAAGAAGCTTGTGACCGTTCCGCAGGCGGCGGAGCGCTACGGTCTGAATGTCACTTACGGCAATATGTGCTTGTGTCCTTTTTACGGTGAAAAAACGCCGTCAATGAAGCTTTACGAAAAGAATTATCATTGCTTCGGCTGTGGTGCGCACGGTGATGTTATCGCACTTGCGGCGAATCTCTTTGAAATTCCGATGCTTGAAGCCGCAAAGCGTATCAATGCGGATTTTTCGTTGAGGCTTGATATGGAAAAGCCGATTTCAAGCCGTGAAATTACCCTTATTCAGCGCAAAAAGCAGGAAGCCGAGGACTTTGCCAAGTGGGAAAGCAATGCGTGGCTCACTCTTGCGGAATATTTCAGCGAGCTTTGTCATTGGCGAACGGGATTTGCTCCAAAATCGGAAACGGAAGAACCTGATGAACGCTTTCTCGAAAGCTTGCAGAAGCGTGACTACATTGAACACCTTTGCAATGTTTTTATCAGCGGCACAAAGGAAGAACGCATTGCATTGAGAGAGGAGGTGGAGCGAATTGAGCAACGAATGCAGGAATACCGCCGAAGCCTTATCACCTGCGTGGAGGGACAAATTCGGAAAGCTGAATGAGCCGCTTTTCTGCAAGGAGTTCATTTCAGACTATCCGCTCATTTTCTGTAATAACCGATTTTACGATGTGGACGGCGAGGTCAGCGAGGAAACTCTTGCTTACAAAATTTACGAAGTTGTTATATCGTATGTGAAAAGCAATGTCGCCGCCGTGGTAAAGCGATTGCTCGAAGCGATGAAGCTGTACTGCTTCTCCGAGCCGCTTGTTCCGAAAGAGGACGAGATTCATCTTCTCAACGGCGTTCTCAAAACGGACGGGACGTGGATTCCTGAAAAGAGATTTTGCATAAACCGTCTGAACATCAGCTATGACCCCGAAATCCGGAACGGCGTGTATTATCCCGAAAAGTTCATCTCATTCCTTATGGATATGCTCGACACAGAGGATATTGCCACCTTGCAGGAGTATCTCGGCTACTGCCTTATTCCGTCAACAAAGGGACAGGCTATGCTTTTCATTATCGGCAACGGCGGCGAAGGCAAGAGCCGCATCGGAGTTGTTTTGCAGGATATTTTCAAGTCGGCAATGATAACGGGCAGTTTTCAGCGTATCGAAACGGACAAGTTTTTTCGCTATAATCTGCAAAACAAGCTACTGATGCTTGATGACGATATGCAGATGAACGCCCTGCCCTCAACGGGCTACATAAAAAATCTTGTCACGGCGGAGATACCCATTGACATTGAAGCAAAGGGCAAGCAGTCCCAGCAGGCAGCGCTATACTCACGCTTTCTCTGCTTCGGAAACGGCTCTCCGAAAGCTTTGTATGACAAATCGGACGGCTTCGCAAGGCGGCTTATTGTGCTTACAACGAAGCCGATACCGCAGAACAGAGTGAATGACCCTTTTCTTGCGGAAAAGTTTATTGCAGAAAAAGAAAAGATATTCTGCTGGATTTTTGACGGACTGAAAAGGCTGATAAAGAACGATTTTCATTTTACAATTTCGAAGAAAACCAAGCGGAACATTGCCGAGGTCATGGCTGACAACTGCAATATCATCGACTATCTTGCGGACACGAGATACATTTCCTTTTCGGAAGATGCGCAAGCCAGCAGTACCGACCTTTACGGCGGATATTACCGTTGGTGTGCTGAAAATGCTCTAACTGCTCTTCGGCAGGAAACATTTATAGGGTGGCTGAAATCCAATGAACACAGGTACAACATCAAATATGTGTATCACGTTCCGTCAAGAAACGGCGGACACGTCCGTGGGTTCAAGGGCATAAAAACATCTTATGTACCAATAGTCGCCTGAGGCGTGCAGGCGTGCAAAGCCCATAACTGCGTGGGTTTGGGGTGTGTGTATTACCGTGCGCAAGGTGTGCGGCACGGGGTATGCACATCTGACTGCACGGCTTAAAAGCACGTATTTACGCCGTTCGCACGCCTGCACGCCTACTTAGGGGCTTGACCTTTATATATGACATATTTCATTGATAGGCTTGACTTTATGGTGGTAAAGTACTATCATAAAGATGCAGAGATATGCCATAAATTTATACATTAAAGGAGAAATGTATTATGGCAACAATTACTAAAAGGGGAAACTCATATCGAATAAAGGTATCCTGCGGATATGGTACGGACGGAAAGCAGATAATTCAGTCAATGACATGGAAGCCCAATGAAAAAATGACGGAGCGTCAGGTCGAAAAAGAGCTTCAAAGGCAGTCGGTTCTTTTCGAAGAAGCTTGTATGAAAGGAAATGTCGTTGCGACTGTCAAATTTGAGGATTTCGCTCATCAATGGTTCAAAGAGTATGCGGAGATTCGCTTAAAACAGCGTACTGTTGAGGGCTATCATCAGATGGAAAAGCGCATTTACAAAGCTATCGGTCATATCCGTCTTGATAAGCTTACTACCCGTCATATTCAGAAGTTTATCATTGATCTATGCAGTGCAGAACGTGAGGACGGACGTAACCGCAACGGCGGAAAGCTTTCGACAAAGACGATAAAGCTTTATAAATCAATGATTTCAACTATCTGCGATTATGCTGTAAAAATGCAGATGATCTCCGTAAACCCTTGCAGAAATGTAACTATCCCAAAAGTCAGCACTCCCGAAAAGGAGTTCTATTCCATTGAAGAAGCACAGCAGATGCTTGACCTCTTTCAGAAAGAGGATAGTTCCAACTTCAAGTATGTATGCTTTTATACTTTGGCGGTTTATACGGGCTTTCGCCTCGGGGAACTGATTGGTCTGGAATGGAAGGATATTGACCTGAATACCAATGTG
>CALBHM010000338.1 GCA_937892835.1 uncultured Ruminococcus sp.
AAGGTCAAGGTAATCCTTGTACTCATCCTGAGTCATGCCTCTCTCCTCCATTGCGGCAAGGAGTTTGTCGAGGTTCTCCTCACGCTGACTGCCGCCGATGATCTCTCCGACGCCCGGAACAAGCAGGTCTGTTGCCGCAACTGTCTTTCCGTCGGGATTCTGCTTCATGTAGAAGGACTTGATCTCCTTCGGATAGTCCGTAACGAATACAGGCTTGTTGTAAACCTGCTCGGTGATATATCTCTCGTGTTCCGTCGCAAGGTCGCAGCCCCACTCAACAGGATACTGGAACTCAACATCTGCGTCCTTGAGAAGCTCAATAGCCTTTGTATATGTGATTCTCTCAAAGTCGCCGTCAACGATCTTCTGAAGCTTCTCACGAAGTCCCTTTTCAAAGAACTTTTCAAAGAAAGCAAGCTCGTCGGGGCACTTTTCAAGAACGTCCTTGAGGACGAATTTAATCATTGCTTCGGCAACCTCGATAACGTCGTCAAGCTCGGCGAAAGCGATTTCAGGCTCAACGTGCCAGAACTCGGCAACGTGACGCTGAGTGTTGCTCTTTTCGGCACGGAACGAAGGGCCGAAGGTGTAAATCTTACCCATTGCCATTGCGGCAACCTCGCCCTCAAGCTGACCGGAAACCGAAAGACCGGCCTTTCTGCCAAAGAAATCGTCGGCGTAGTATTCTTCCTCGCTCTTGTACTTGTCGGAATAGCCGATCGTAGTTACCTTGAATACCTCGCCTGCACCCTCACAGTCGGAAGCGGTGAGCAGGGGAGTGTGAATATAAACATAATTGTTCTGCTGGAAAAAGCTGTGGATGGCCGCAGCGGCAACCGAACGAACTCTGAGAACAGCATTGAATGTGTTCGTTCTTACACGAAGATGGGGAATCGTTCTGAGAAATTCGAGCGAGCAGCGCTTTTTCTGGAGCGGATAGTCACTCGGGCATTCGCCAAGAAGCGTAATCTCGTCCGCATTGACCTCAACGGCGTTGTTGACTGCGCCCTTAACGACAGTGCCGACTACCTTAAGAGCCGTTCCGCCAGGCATAAAAGCCGAAATGTCGGAAAGCTTAGATTTGTCGATAACAATTTGAAGATGGCTGAGCGATGTGCCGTCGTTAAGCTCAATGAAAGCCATATTCTTGGAATCTCTCGAGGTTCTGACCCAGCCGCAAACTGTGACCTGAGTGCCGATATACGATGCGTCTTTCAGGATTTCTTTGATGTCGGTGTGTTTCATAAAAAATCATTCTCCTTTTTGGAAAAATCGAAATTGACGAACAAAAAAGGCTATTCGTCCCTTAGCATAGGACGAATAGCCTTGTATCCGCGGTACCACCTAAATTACTCATTGCTGAGTCCCTTTACGGCTCGAATAAGCCATGCACATTAACGCTGTGTTCACGTCGCACCTACTGGGTAGACCGTTCGGCTTGAAGCTCCGAAGTGTTATTCACGCAAGCTCTTTTACGGCATTCGCACTCTCTGCCGCTCACTGAGAACGATCTCTTACGCTACTTCTCTTCATCTTTGCTTTTTAATATGAACGAATTATACCACCGCTTTTTTATCTTGTCAACAGTTTAAAGAAGTTTTTTCTTCCTGAAAATAATAATGCATAATATTACAATCGAAACGCTCACGGCAATGACGGCAGGGTAGCTGTATGGCGAGGATAGCTCCGGCATATTGACAAAGTTCATTCCGTACCAGCCTGTGATGAGGGTCAGCGGAAGAAAGATAACCGTTATGACCGTCAGAAGCTTCATTGTGCTGTTCATTTTTAAGTCAAGCCGAGCCTGATACGCCTCCCTGAGGCGGACAAGGTTTTCACGGAAAAGATTTATCTCCGAGCAAAGTCTGCTTGACCTATCGGCGACGGTTTTAAAATAATATGCCTTTTCGCCGTCAAATATTCCGTTTTCGTTCTCGTAAAGCCGCTCTGCAATTCCGACAAGCTGTTCATAGTAGTTTCTCAGCGAGACAAGCTTTTTGTTGAAGGCGAGTATCTGCTCGTTGACGTTCTTGTACCTGCCTTTTTCAATGACGGTTTCCTCAAGCTCGTTTATTGCGATCTCCGTTTCCTCGTTCTTCCTGCCGTCGTTTTCGATTAGCCTGTGGAAGAACTGACCCGTAAATTTCTCAACGGAAATGTCGTTCGGGTCGGCGTCGTCAAGTGCAGCATAAACGGCATTATAAACGAGCTTTGCTTCATCCTTTAATGTGACGATAAGGACAAGATTTTTTCTTAAATAAATGCAGGCCGAGCTTTCGGAGAAGTAGACAAGGTTCGGGTCAACAATCTTGACGGAGAAAACAAAGCTATCGGAATTGACCGCCACCGAGCTGCGGAAGCCTGAGTCGCTGAGGTCGAAGCAGACATATTCCCTCATTGAAATTCCGAGCAGGGAATAGTGACTTTTGAATTCGTCGGCCGAAATAAGAGCGACTGTGAACGGCGAGGATTGAACCTCATCAAAGCCGATTTTGTTTATTTTCTTGTTGAAGGACAGAAGCATAGCATCACCGAAGATTGAAATTGGGTATGTATTTAGGTTGGCGGAAATTTAACTCGGCTCCCCTGTAGGGGAGCTGTCAGCGAAGCTGACTGAGGGGTTTTGTAAAGAGCTTGATGAGTTTTAATTTAACCCTTCCGACTTCGGCGCAATCCGCCGAAGCCACCGTCTCGCTGCGGCTCGGTCACGCCACGGCTCTGACAGTCCACCGGACTGTCATT
>CALBHM010000339.1 GCA_937892835.1 uncultured Ruminococcus sp.
TAAAAACGGCGAAAAATCCATATATGGAACTCTTTATAAAGCAGACACGCAAAGCAAAAAACAGGCAATAGCAATACTTTCGCACGGATATAACGGAAGCAGCGAATATAACAAATACATTGCAAAATCTCTTGCTATGAGCGGAATATCTGTTTATGCTTATGATTTTTGCGGCGGTGGAACCAAAAGCAAGAGTGACGGTAAGCCGACTGATATGTCGATTATAACCGAAAAAAGCGACCTGAATGCCGTAATTGACCAGGTGAAAACTTGGGATTGGGTTGATGAAAATAACATATTTCTTATCGGCGAGAGTCAAGGCGGTTGCGTTTCGGCTTTAACCGCTTCTGAAAGAACGGATATAAACAGTATTATTTTATATTTTCCTGCATTCAGCATTATTGAAGGTGCAAACCGGCAGTTTAAATCTGCTGATGATATACCCGACACAAGCAAGGCATTTATGGGAATGGCAATCGGTAAAAAATACTACGAGGATATTCTCGGAATTGATGTCTATAAGGAAATATCAAAATTTAAAAATCCTGTGTTGTTGATGCACGGAACAGCCGACAAAACTGTTGATTACAGTTGTTCGGAAAAGGCAAATCAAGCTTATAGCAATTCCAAATTGATAAAATTTGAAAATTCGGGACACGGCTTTAATTCTAAGGACAGCGAAAAATCAGTTAAATACACCTATAAATTTATAAATGAAAATTTGAAATAAGGATAAAATAAAGAAATGAAAACAGTTTTTACAATTATAATCAGCATAATTCTTGTTCTTGCAATCATTGCAGGAATTTGCCTTTGCCATTTTATCGGCCTACCGAAATGCGTGGGCGATAAGAAATATAAATACAAAATCGAAAAAACATCTGTTGAATATAACGGTATAAATTTATACGGCGAGGCGCTGATTCCGATTTGCGACGGCGAACAGAATTTCAAAACCGTTATTTATGCACACGGTGCAAGCAGTAATTATAAATCGGATATAACAACACTTAAAAGTCTTGCAAAAAGCGGCATTGCGTGCTATACCTTTGATTTTTACGGCTGGACATCCAAAAGCACAGGACCGAAAGGCAAAAAATGGTTTAAAGACACGCCAAAATCTGATAATGACGCTTATGTAAACAAGGTTTTGTTGCAAGTTGAAGACTTGAATGCCGTTATAGAAAAGGTTAAAACCCTTGACTTCGTTGATGAGAATAATATTTATCTTTTAGGGAGCAGTATGGGTGGTGCAACTGTTGCGACCTGTGCCGTGACACATACAAGCGATATAAAGGGAATTATTTTGCAATATCCTGCGATTTTTTTGAATGAGCAAGCCTATGAATCCGGATCCGAATTTAATGTGAATAATTATAAAAATCCCGTCTTGATTTTGCAGGGAAATAACGACAAAATCGTGCCAGACAAGTATTCGACAGAACTTTGCAACTATTATAACAACGAAAACAAAGAACATTGTAAAATGATTATGTATGACAGTCAACCGCATGTTTTTACAGGAAAATACAAGGTTATTGCAGCAAAGAATATTTATCAATTTATAAACGGCTGAGGAGATATTATGCAAAATAAATTCAATGATGATTTTTTATGGGGTGCGGCAACAGCGGCACCGCAGATTGAGGGCGGATTTGACGAAGGCGGCAGGACTTCGAGTATTTGGGATAAAGCACCTAAAGATAAAATTAAAGGTAATGAAAATTGTCATATCGCCTGCGACCATTTTCACAGATACAAAGAAGATATTGCTTTGATGAAAGAAATAGGCTTAAAGTCATATCGTTTCTCGGTCAGTTGGTCAAGAATACAGCCTAAAAAAAATGAAATTAATCAAGAGGGCTTGAACTTTTATATAAATCTCGTTGATGAATTGCGAAAGGCCGACATTGAACCGCTTGTAACGATTTATCATTGGGATATGCCAATGTGGGTACACGAAAAGGGAGGATTCCTAAGCGAGAAAATAATTCATTTCTTTGAAACGTACACAAAAAACGTTGTTGATGCATTGTCGGACAGGGTTACATATTGGATTCCTATGAATGAGCCGCAGTGCTTTATTATGCTCGGTTATTGCTATGCGGTTCATGCACCGTTTAAATTCGGACTTCACAACATTCCCAAGGCAACAAGAATTTGTATGCTTGCACACGCAAGGGCGGTCAAGACTATTCGCAAATATGCAAAAACGCCGCCGAAGATAGGAATTGCAATGGCGGCCGGTGCATATATTCCGAAAGCCGAAAGCGAAGAAGAAATAGAAAAGGCGAGATATAAATCATTCAATTCGGGTATCGGTTTGATGAATAATCGTTGGTGGTCAGACCCGATTTTACTCGGGAATCCCGTTACTGCTTACGGAATTTTAAAAACGCATGAAAAGGATATGAAAGACATATATCAGCCTCTTGATTTTGTGGGGCTTAATGTTTATCAACCTTATGGAGTATCAAAGCGCAGGCTTGATGAAAGCAAAAAAACAAGCATGGGATGGGCTATTGATGGCAGAGTGCTTTATTGGACTATACGATTTTACAATGAAAGATACGGACTGCCTGTTATGGTGACAGAAAACGGAATGGCGAATGATGATACGGTTTCCTCGGACGGCAAGGTTCATGATAAAAAACGGATTGATTTTATGAAAGAATATCTTTGCGGTGTAAAGAAAGCTGTCAATGAGGGGATAAACGTTTTAGGCTATCAGCATTGGTCACTAATGGACAATTTCGAATGGACGAACGGATACGAACCGAGATTCGGAATTATACATGTAGATTATAATACACAAAAGCGTACAATTAAGGATTCGGGATATTTTTACAAAGAAATAATCGAATCCAACGGTGAAATAATTTGATTAGAGGAGCAGATAAATTATGACGAAAAAGTTAGATTCTCCGCTTTTGGCAAGTCGGATAAAAAGCGATGAAGTAAAAGCAAAGGAAAAATGGCTCGGATATCTTTTGGGCCCATC
>CALBHM010000340.1 GCA_937892835.1 uncultured Ruminococcus sp.
GAATCATAATCTTGTAATCCCCGCCGATTTCCTCAAGCCCTTTGATAATAATCGGCAAAACACGCGAGTCAATCATTTCAATCGACTTAACCTTGTTCTCGGGCTCACCTCTGTGACCGCACTCGTCGGGAGCTTCAAAATGAACATAAGCAAAATCGACTCCGTTTTTGAGTTCCTCAACGGCAGCGTTTGCCTTGCCCTCAAAGTTCGTGTCAATGTAGCCGGTTGCGCCCTCAACCTCGGGTGTATTCATGCCTGCCGAAATACCGATACCCTTTAGGAGATCAACAGCGGAAATAACCGTGCCTTTCTTATGATAAAGATCCTCAAACTTCGGAAGAATCGGCTTTTTGCCCTCACCCCAAAGCCAAATCGAATTTGCCGGACGCTTGCCCTCGGCAATTCTCTTTTTGTTAACAGGATGATCCTTGAGCAAATCATAGCTTTCTTTCATCATTGCAACAAGCGGCTTTGCGTTCTCCGACGTTGAAAGATACGGGCCGACAACCCTGTCGGAAATGTCGTGCGGCGGAGTCATGTTGCCAAGATCAACTGTGCCGCCGTGATGAATAAGGCAGTGACGATAGCTTACGCCGTGATAAAAGTCGAATTCACCGCCTCCGAAATGCTCTTGAACAGTCTTGATAATTTCGGCTGCTTCCGCACTCGAAATATCGCCTGCGGAGTAGTCAATCATCGTCTTGTCCTCATAGTTCGACTCATCGGAAAGCGTTACGACATTGCATCTGAGTGCAATATCGTCATCTGCCATTTTAACGCCGATGCTGACAGCCTCAAGAGGAGAGCGTCCCGTGTAATATTTCTTCGGATCATATCCCATAACGCTGAGATTTGCAACGTCGCTGCCGGGCTTGAGTCCCTCGGCAACCGTTCTGACAAGTCCGACCTCGCCGCGCTGAGCGAGACGGTCGAAATTCGGCTTGTTTGCAACCATCATCGGTGTTTTGCCACCGAGAGCGGGAACGGGATAATCCGCCATTCCGTCATATAATACAACAACATATTTCATATTTAGCACCTGCCTTGTGAGTATATTTTATAAACAATTCTGCAAACTCAATTCTCTGAGTCTCCCCTTGGTTGAATCAAGGGGAGGTGTCGCATGAGCGACAGAGGGGATAAAGAACAACCTGATAAACTTTCATTCCTTATCCCTTCCACCGCAAGCGGTCCCCCTCCCCTTACCATAAGGGGAGGCTGATAGGTTCGTTCTTAAATCAATATTTTCTTCCAAGAAAAATCTTGCAAAAACCCTGCCTGCTTTTATTCCTCAACAACCTTGCAAACATCGACCCATCCGCTGAAGCCCTGAGCGTATTTTTCAAGCTCGTCGGGAGTAAGCTCAACTGCACTGTTTGAACTGCCGACAACAGGAAAAACAGTATCGAATCTTTTCAGCGATTCGTCAAGATACGTCTTGACGCCCTCGTTAATACCGAATGGACAAACACCGCCGACTCTGTGGCCTATCATGCTTTCGACCTCATCGGGTGTAAGCATTTTTGCCTTTGTTGAAAAGGTTGCCTTGTATTTTTTGTTATCTACCTTGGCGTCGCCGGCAGCGATAACAAGTATTGCTTCGTCGCCGACCTTAAATGAGAGACTTTTTGCAATCCGCTGACCCTTAACGCCGAGTGCCTGAGCCGCAAGCTCAACCGTTGCGCTTGATACGTCAAACTCTCTCACTCTGTCCTCAATGCCGAATCGGCTGAGGTATGCCTTGCCTTTTTCTATGGACATAATCAGAAAATCTCCTTGGACTCAATCTGCTTTGCAGCCATTTCAACGAATTCGTCAACACCCATTGCGCCGATGTCGCCCTCGCCACGCTTACGAACCGAAACACACTTGCCCTCAATATCCTTGTCGCCCATAAGGAGCATGTAAGGAATCTTCTGAAGCTGAGCTTCACGAATCTTGTAGCCTGTCTTTTCGCTTCTTGTATCAACCTCGCAGCGGATGCCCTTAGCTTCGAGCTTCTTTGCGATCTCAAATGCATAGTCATGATGACGGTCTGCAATCGGGAGAAGCTTAACCTGAACGGGAGCAAGCCAAATCGGGAATGCGCCTGCGAAATGCTCGGTGATAACACCAATGAAACGCTCGATTGAACCGAACACAACACGGTGGATCATAACCGGAGTATGCTTCTCTCCGTCAGAGCCTGTGTATTCAAGATTGAATCTGCCCGGGAGCTGATAGTCAAGCTGAATAGTACCGCACTGCCATGTTCTTCCGAGACTGTCCTTGATGTGGAAGTCAAGCTTCGGGCCGTAGAAAGCACCGTCGCCCTCGTTGATTATATAAGTCTTGCCGACGCTTGTAATAGCGTCTGCGAGTGCCTTTGTTGCAATCTCCCAGTCCTCTTCCGAGCCGATATGATCCTCGGGCATTGTTGAAAGCTCGATTTCATACGGAAGTCCGAAAAGAGTGTAAACCTCGTCAAAGAGCTGTGCAATTCTGACAACCTCGTCACGAATCTGTTCGGGAGCAAGAAGAATATGAGCGTCATCCTGAGTGAAGCAGCGAACACGGAAAAGTCCGTGAAGTGCACCGGAAAGCTCGTTTCTGTGTACCTTGCCAAGCTCGCCGTAGCGGAGCGGCATTTCCTTATATGAATGCGGCTCAAGCTCATAAACAAGGATACTGCCGGGGCAGTTCATCGGCTTGATTGCGAAATCCTCACCGTCGATAACCGTTGTGTACATATCGTCATGGTAATGATCCCAGTGACCCGAGGTCTCCCAAAGCGAACGGCGCATGATCTGCGGAGTTGAAATCTCATAGTAGCCCCACTTCTTATGAACGTCACGCCAATAATTGATAAGAGTGTTACGAAGAACCATGCCCTTCGGGAGGAAGAACGGCATTCCCGGAGCTTCGTCTCTGAGAGCGAAAAGTCCAAGCTCTCTACCGAGCTTCCTGTGGTCACGCTTCTTTGCCTCTTCAATAGCCTCAAGATAAGCGTCAAGGTCAGCCTGCTTTGTGAAAGCGGTTGCATAGATACGCTGGAGCATCTTATTCTTCTCGCTTCCGCGCCAGTAAGCGCCCGTTGCCGAGGTCAGCTTGAATGCCTTGATTCTGCCTGTGTCGGGAATATGCGGACCTGCACAAAGCTCTGTGAACTCGCCTTGCTTGTAGAAGCTGATGTTCTCGCCCTTGTCGGCGTGCTCCTTAACAAGCTCGACCTTGTAGATCTCGCCCTTATCCTCATAATATTTGATAGCCTCGTCCGGAGTCATCTCAAATCTTTCAAGTGGAAGCTTTTCCTTAACGATTTTCTTCATCTCGGCTTCGATCTTTTCAAGATCCTCGGGAAGAAACGGCTTTTCAACATCAAAGTCATAGTAGAAGCCGTTTGCGATCGAAGGACCGATTGCAAGCTTTGCCTCGGGGTAAAGTCTTTTGACTGCCTGAGCAAGGATATGCGAAGCGGTATGACGGAAGGTTCTCTTTGCCTCCTCATCGTCCTCAAAGGTGAGGAACTCAAGCTCACAGTCGCCCGTAATCGGGGTTCTGAGATCCTGATACTCGCCGTTGATCTTGCAGATACAAACAGCCTTGTAAAGACCCATGCCTATGCTCTTAGCAATGTCCATAGCGGTCGTGCCGTTTTCATACTCCTTAACGACGCCGCCTTTCAATGTTACGTTTGCCATTTTATAATCATTCCTTTCATGTTTTAAGGTTTATAATACATTTTTAATATACTTTCCGTTTCCCCGAATGTTTAACCGTAAGCCTATTTCCCTCAAAAAATTTTTACCAAGGCTTCCCCTTGAGGGGAAGCTGTCGCATAGCGACTGATGAGGTGGAAAAGTTCGAGTCTTATGTTACTATAATAAAAATATTAAAATCCGCCACCTCATCCGTCACGACACGAGGTCGTGCCACCTTCCCCTCAAGGGGAAGGCTGACAAAATGTCAGCAGGAACTGATTCTTGGCACCCCTTTAGGGGAGCTGTCACGGATCGTCCGTGACTGAGGGGTTTTGTAAAAAGCTTGATGAATTTTGCTTTGAGCATGGCTCCTCCCTTGCCATAAGGAAAGCTGAAAGTTCTCATAAAAACAAAAAAGCTCCATCCCAAAACAGGGATGAAGCATAGCTCCAC
>CALBHM010000341.1 GCA_937892835.1 uncultured Ruminococcus sp.
GATCAATCGTCGGCTTGATTACCTTTTCTATAATATCCTTGCGAATCTGCTCAAGCTCGACATCTGCGCTGTGCTGAGAGGAAACAACGATTGCGTCAATTCTTACAGCCTTGTCGTCGTCATATTCAACAGTAACCTGAGTTTTGCCGTCGGCTCTGAGATAGCTGAGGTCGCCGTTCTCCCTCTCCTCCGTCAGCTTGAGAGCAAGCTTGTGGGCGAGTGAAATAGGCATCGGCATAAGCTCGGGAGTTTCGTCACATGCATAGCCAAACATCATACCCTGGTCGCCTGCGCCGTTGAGGTTGTATTTATCCTCCTCGCCGCCCTTAAGCTCAAATGAAGCGTCAACGCCCATTGCAATGTCGGGTGACTGCTTGTCAAGCGAAGTGATGATTGCGCATGTGTTGCCGTCGAAGCCCTTGTCTGCACTGTCGTAACCGATATCGCAGATTGCCTTTCTTGCGATTGACGGAATATCAATGTTAGCCGTCGTTGAAATCTCACCCATGATGAGAACCATACCGGTTGTGCAGCAGGTTTCGCAAGCGACACGGCCGTTCGGGTCCTGAGCCAAGATAGCGTCAAGAATTGAGTCGGAAATTCTGTCGCAAATTTTATCGGGATGTCCCTTTGTTACCGATTCTGATGAAAAAAGATGCTTTGCCATTTTAAATACCTCCGTTTTCCGAGCCGCCGATTAAGCAAAATGAAAAAATCGACAGCTCCTCTTTCGTAAAAAAACGCCCCCGGCAAAAACCGAGAGCGTATATAGCCTTATCTTTCGGTTACACCGCAGGATTTAGCACCTTGCCAATGGCAGGTTGCCGAGCTTCATAGGGCCTGTTCCCTCAGCTACTCTGAATAAGGGGTGTTTCGTTTCACGAAATCTATTAAATTGCATATGAGATTATATACTATATTACTGTAATAGTCAAGTGGTAAATTAAAGTTTTTAGAGGTACTGCCCCGAGCGAAAAAAGTGCTGTGGGCGATTGATACCTTTAAACAAGTTTGAAAGAAAATCGCTCACAGTGCTTTTTGCAGTGAGCGGTGCTGTACAAAGGTACTGCCCCGAACGAAAGAAGTGCTATAGCAATTGATACCTTTAAACGAGTTTGAAAGAAAATCGCTCACAGTGCTTTTTGCAGTGAGCGGTGCTGTACAAGGGTACTGCCCCGAACGAAAGAAGTGCCATGGGCAATTGATACCTCTAAACAAGTTTGAAAGAAAATCGCTCACAGTGCTTTTTGCAGTGAGCGGTGCTGTACAAAGGTACTGCCCCGAACGAAAAAAGTGCTGTGGGCGATTTTATTCAAACTATAAGATTTTTGTGCTTGTCGAGGAACTGTACATCTACAACCGCCTTGACATAAATTCCGTCTGCACGGTAATCTTCCTTTATCAATACGCCCTCTTCACGGATGTAATTGACAAGACCACCCTCGTTATACGGAATGAGAAGCTCCGCCTTTCTTCGTGTAAGCGGAAGCGAAAGCTGAATCTTTGCAAGGAGATTGCCGAGACCCTCGCCTGTCTTTGCCGAGATCATGACAAATTCACCCTGCGCAGGCAGAACAAACGAGCCGCCGCAAAGGTCGCATTTGTTAAGCACGGATATAATCGGCTTGTCGGCACAGTCGAGTGCCGCAAGCAGGTTCATTGTAACGTTTAAATGCTCCGTACAGCATTCGTCGGAGGCGTCGCAAAGATTGAGAATAACCGTTGCGTTCGCCGCTTCTTCAAGAGTTGAGCGGAACGCATCAACAAGCTGATGTGGAAGTCGTCTGACAAGTCCGACTGTATCAACGAGCATGACTGTCCTGCCATCGGGCAGAGTCAACGCACGAGATGTCGGGTCAAGCGTTGCAAAAAGCTTGTTTTCCGCAAGCACTCCGGCATTTGTCAACGTGTTCATAAGGGTCGACTTGCCGGCATTTGTGTAGCCGACGATAGCAACCGTTTCAACGCCGTCCTTTTCACGTCTGGCACGGAGGTTCTCTCGCCTTTTGGCAATCTGAACAAGCTCCTCCTGCAAGCTCTGAATCCTACGGCGAATATGCCGTCTGTCGCTTTCAAGCTTGCTTTCACCGGGTCCTCTTGTACCGATTCCGCCGCCAAGCCTTGACATTTCCGCACCCTTGCCGCCAAGTCGTGGCAAGGAATACTTAAGCTGAGCCAGCTCAACCTGAATTTTGCCCTCGTTGCTTCTCGCTCTTGCGGCAAAAATATCAAGAATAAGCGTTGTTCGGTCGATTACCCTGATGTCGGTCTCGTCCTCAATGTTTCTCTGCTGTGACGGAGTAAGCTCGCCGTCAAAAATGAGCAGATCAACATCATTTGCTTCTGTAAATGCCTTTATTTCTTCAAGACGACCCGAGCCGACATAGGTTGCCGAATCGGGTTTGTCTCTTTTTTGAATTATTTTCGCCGCAACAAGAGCTCCTGCCGTTCTCGCAAGCTCTTCAAGCTCGTCCATTGAAACCTGAGCGTTATAAAGTCCCATATCTATACCAACAAGGACGGCAACCTCCGGCTCCTGACTGTTCTCGTAAAATTCCATTTATCAATATCCTTCCGGATTATTCTTCTGCCATCTCCATGAGTCCTCGCACATTTTCTCGAGTCCTCTCTCAGCAACCCAGCCAAGCTCTTTCTTAGCCTTTGTCGGATCGGAGTAAACCGTTGCAAGGTCACCCGGACGGCGCGGAACGATTTCATACTTGATCTCCTTGCCGCTTGCTTTTTCAAAAGCCTTGACCACATCAAGAACACC
>CALBHM010000342.1 GCA_937892835.1 uncultured Ruminococcus sp.
GTATAACACACCTTGACATAAGCGTGAAAATGTATTAAAATAGTACAGATGTTATTGTAGTTTGCCAAACTGCAAAAGCGTCGGATCGAATCGGCGAAAACGAACATTCGGCGGTCGGTCAAACATAAATTTATTAAAATTTGTAACTTAATTAAATTCTAAGACAGGAGGTGCATTTAGACTTTGTTATCAATTAAAATATCACTGTTTGTAGTGATCATAATTGCCTGTGTTGTCGTTGCGGCAGCCGCCGGTGTTGCGGTCGGCATTGTTTACCGTAAGAAAGTGGCAGAGGCCACGATCGGTTCCGCTCAGCAGGAAGCTACCCGAATTGTGAACGACGCCGTTTCAAAGGCTGAGTCCAAGAAGAAGGAAGCTATCCTTGAGGCCAAGGATGAAATCCACCGTCAGCGCAACGAGCTTGAAAAAGAGCTTCGTGAAAGAAGAAGCGAGGTTCAGCGTCAGGAGCGCAGACTTTCCCAAAAAGAGGAAAGCCTTGACAGAAAGATGGAAAACATCGAGAAGAAGGACGAACAGCTCAACAATAAGCTCAAAGCGGCCGAAAAGA
The DNA here is from genome assembly GCA_937892835.1 of uncultured Ruminococcus sp. Taxonomy (GTDB): domain Bacteria; phylum Bacillota; class Clostridia; order Oscillospirales; family Acutalibacteraceae; genus CAG-488. The sequence goes on from CALBHM010000342.1 coordinate 569, forward strand.
AAGCGGAAGAAATTGAGCTTGTTAAGCGCAGTCAGATCGAAATGCTCGAGAAAATTTCAGGCTTTAACAAGGAACAGGCTAAAGATTATCTGCTTAAAACTCTTGAGTCCGACCTCGTTCACGAGAAAGCGGTCAAGGTCATGGAATATGAGCAGAAAACAAAGGATGAAGCAGACGAAAAAGCTCGTGAAATTATTGCAACGGCAATTCAGCGCTGCGCCGCAGATCACAGTGCGGACGCTACCGTTTCCGTCGTTGCTCTGCCTAACGATGAGATGAAGGGTCGCATAATCGGCCGTGAGGGACGCAATATCAGAACTCTTGAAACAATTACCGGAGTCGATCTTATTATTGATGACACACCGGAAGCAATTACAGTTTCATGTTTTGACCCCGTTCGCCGTGAAATTGCAAGACTTACCCTTGAAAAGCTCATTGCCGACGGCCGAATTCATCCGACCAGAATTGAAGAGCTTTATGAAAAATCAAAGCGTGAGGTTGAACATACCATCAAGCAAACAGGAGAAAGAGCCGCTATTGACGCAGGTGTCAACGGAATTCATCCTGAGCTTATCAAGCAGCTCGGCAAGCTGAAATACCGTACCAGCTACGGTCAGAATGTACTCAACCATTCACTTGAGGTTTCGTACCTCGCCGGTCTTATGGCTGCCGAACTCGGCGCAGATGTTAAGACCGCAAAGCGTGCGGGTCTTCTCCACGATATCGGAAAGGCTCTCGACCACGAAATGGAAGGTTCTCATATTGAGCTTGGCGTTGAATACGCTAAGAAATACAAGGAGAACGACAATGTTGTTCATGCAATCGAAGCTCACCATGGTGACGTTGAAGCAAGAACAATCGTTGCTTGCCTCGTTCAGGCGGCCGATGCAATATCTGCTGCAAGGCCGGGCGCAAGAAGAGAAAATCTTCAGAACTATATCAAGAGACTTGAAAAACTTGAAGAGATCACAAACTCATTCCCATGCGTTGAAAAATCGTATGCAATTCAGGCAGGCCGTGAGGTTCGTATCATGGTTAAGCCGGATGCCGTTTCGGACGATCAGATGGTGCTCGTCGCCAGAGATATCGTCAAGAAAATTGAGGATGAACTGGAGTATCCCGGACAGATCAAGGTCAACGTTATTCGTGAAAATCGTGTAATAGACGTTGCTAAATAATTTTTGAAATAGAGTAAAACTGAAAGTAATCAGGCGTTTCGGAAAAATCCGAAACGCCTTTTTAATTATATTCATTTTATTAATATACTTCAAACTTTGTTATCGTTGCAAAATCTCTTGTTTTTTCAATAACAAGCTTTAAGCGTCTTGCATCCATCGTCGGCAAAAGGCAAATTTTCTTTCTGCCAATCGTTGTGCCGCTGTAAAGCTTATGCCATTTTTTATCGAAGAAATAGTAGAGCTTAAACTTTTCAATCTGTTGACCTGTTTCGATATTCTCGGCAAGGACAACCTTATTGATGTTCTTGACCTCGCCCATGTCAAGGGTAATAACACTCTTGTGAGCCTTTGGCGCACTCTTGAAATAGGATTTGCCGGAATTAATAAAGCGTGCGGTGTGCAAATCATCACTGTGACCCTCATCTTCAAATTTTCCGTTTTCCGCATGATTCTCCTTGAATTCAATTCCAAGCTGAACACCGAGAGTAACAAGATGCTCTACGTCAACCTTGTCAATTTTACCCGTGTGCGACGGCGAGATATTCAATATCAGCGAACCGTTGTTGCCAACCGACTTGAAATAAACCTCAAGTGCCTTTGAAAGCACCTTAACATCAAAATTTTCCGTCTCATGGAAGAACCAACCGGGTCTGAGCGAAATATCGGTAATTGACGGAAACCAAACAAGCTCCTTGGCTCTTTTGATTTTGCTTCTGCTGCCGAGATCGGGCTCAACAAGCTTTTTTGACGGCGCATTGTTGATTAAATCCTTCGGCACAACGCTCCATTCGCTTGTTCTGCTCACTCCGACATGGTTGCCGCACCAGCGGATATCCGGGCCGCAGTTGCATATCATCGCATTCGGCTGATATTTGCGAACCGTATCGTAATATCTCTGCCAATCATAATTCTGCCGGCCGCTGTTGTCACGCTCAAACCACACGCAAAAGATATCGCCGTAATCCGTACAAAGCTCTTTAAGCTGATTGACAAAAAAGTCATTGTATTTTTCCGAACCGAACGTCG
>CALBHM010000343.1 GCA_937892835.1 uncultured Ruminococcus sp.
GAAATTGTATATCATACTTACAACGGACGAGGAAATGTTGCTCATAAGCTCCGATGAGCCGTTGCCGCAGGCATTGAGAATCGGTTTGATTTCCAATTTGGTCTTTGTCAGCCGAAGAAGGCTTGAATTCTTTTTCGAAAAATAAATTAACGGAAAAATACCGCCCACGCATTGGCTGAGACCCGTTGCGATTGCCGCACCGGCAACGCCCCACTTGAAAATAATTATAAACACCGCATCAAGCACCATGTTTGTTACGCCTGCCAGCACCGTTGCAAGCAGACCGAGCTTTGGCTTTTCGGCGGCGATAAGGAAGCTTTGGAAAACGTTCTGGAGCATAAATGCAACCGTGAAGCCTGTTACGATTCTGCCGTAAAGAACGCAGTCCGCCATCATCTCCTCGGTTGCACCGAGAAAATCGGCTACCCACGGCATCGAAACAACACCGATAGCAGAAAGCAATGTGCCGAGAATAAGCGTAAAAATAATCATCATTGTGAAAATTTTATTCGCCTTTTCTTTCTTGCCCTCGCCGAGAACCTTTGAAACAAGCGCCGTTCCGCCTGTGCCTATCATGAAGCCGATGCCGCCGAGTATCATTACAAACGGCATAACAAGATTGATTGAAGCAAAGGCAGTCTTGCCGGCGAAGTTTGAAACAAAAAGTCCGTCAATAACTCCGTAAATCGAAGTAAAAATCATCATTATTATTGACGGAAATACAAATCTTAAAAGTTTGGAATAAGTAAAGTGATCAGAAAGTTTTATCCTCATGCTTGCTTATCCTTAAACCACTGCCTTGCATATTCGGCAATGAAAGGTGTAATCTCCTTTATATTCATATTTGTTGTGTTAACGCAAAGGTCGTAGCCTCGCTTGTCGCCCCAGTCGGTTGAGGAAATCATGTTATAGCTTGAAGCTCTGCCCTTGTCGATTTGCTTAATCTTCTTTTCAATCTCTTTGTCCGTAAGCTTGCTGCCGTCACCTGCACGCTTGCGGCATCTTGCAATTTTTGACTGCATATCGGCATAAACGAAGATACGGAACGGATCGTATTTTTCGAGCAGAACGTCAGCGGCTCTGCCGACGATTATGCAATCACCCTTTTCGGCAAGCTCATTGATGATGTTGTGCTGAGCGGCAAGCAGCTTGACTGTCGGGTCGGGAGCGGAAATATGTGAGAATGCGCACGCAAAATGAATTTGGAATGTCGGCTGAATACCTTTTTCCAAAGAATGTGCAACATAGTTTTCGTCAAGGTCGGATTTCTTGGCAATCTCGGTGATGATTTCACTGTCGTAATAGGCAATTCCGAGGACATCGGAAAGCCTTTTTGCAATTTCACGTCCGCCGCTTCCGAATTCACGGCTTACGGTAATAATCTTCATATAAATCAAGCTCCTTTCAGATTAAACGGTTTTATCCTAAAAATGATGAATATTTTTTACTCATTGCAAATGAGAATATTTCGTCCTCGGCAACGATAACGTGGTCAATTAGATTGATGCTGACTGTCGAAAACAGCTTGGCGATCGCCTCGGTTGCGGCAATATCCGCCTGCGACGGAGTTGCAAACCCATTCGGGTGGTTGTGAGTGATAATAGCATTTGTAACATCAAACCTAAGTGCAAGCTCAACAAGACTTCTGTTGTCGGAGACTGCGGCTGTCGGCGTTCCGTCAGTGACTTTTATGCAATGCTTCAATCTGCCGTGAGCATCGAGCGAGAGCAAATAGACAATCTCTCTCGTTTCGCCGATATATTTCATTCTGATGAAATCGTAAAGGCGTTCACTTGAAGCAAGATTGACCTTGTTGTTTATTGCGTTGTCATGATATTTTGAGCATATGTCACGGATAAGCTTTATCATAACGGCGGCATTTTCACCGATTCCGTTTATCTTTTCAAGTTCCTTTACCGGGGCGTCGAGCACGCCGTTGATGTCGTGATATCTTTCAATCAGCTCATGTGCTATCGGGTTGGTGTCCTTATAAGGTATGCAATAAAAAAGAAGAAGTTCAAGAATATTGTGATCCGGCATTGCGTCAATGCCGGTTTTAAGGTAGGAGTCCCTTACTCTTTGACGGTGATCCTTGTGTATATTTTTCTTTTCCGTGGTGAACACCTCCCCCTTTTTCATTGATTTAACTATATAAAATTTTATAGTAAATAGCCGCATTTGTCAATCGTAAATTGTTGACCTGCAATCGAGTATATGATAAAATAATCCATATAAAATAAAAGCGAGGTTTTGCTATGCCTATCACCTTTGATGAAAAAAGAAAAATTTTTAAGCTTGATACACTTGATTCGACATATGCTATAGGAATCCGTGAGGGATATCTTATTCACCTTTATTACGGAAAGAAAATTCCCGACGATAATCTTTTGAATTTACCCTTCAGGGGCTACTTTGCGACAATTTCACCGAAGAACGTTCATGTTGACGACTACAAGTTTTCGCTTGATGTTCAGCCGATGGAGTATTCCTGCAACGGTTCGGGCGATTACAGACTTGCCGCACTTTCAATAAAAGACTCAATGGGAAGAACAACGACGGATATCCGCTATCTTGACCATAAAATTTATGACGGAAAGCCGAAGCTTAAAGGGCTTCCCGCAACCTATTGCAATGATGACAGTGAGGCTCAGACGCTTGAAATTATTACGATTGATAGTTTTACAGGCGCAAAGGTAACGCTTTATTACACAGCGTTTGCAAACTATAGCGTTATCACCGAGAGCGTTAAGGTTGAGAACACGGGCAAGGAGACCTTTGAGATCGAAAAGGTTGCAAGCTGTTGTGTAAACTTCCCGTCGATGGACTATAACATGATAAATCTCTCGGGCGTTTGGTCGAGAGAAAGAAGAGTTATAACACGCCACCTTGCTCACGGAATACAGTCCGTCGCCAGCAAGAGGGGTTCATCAAGCCATAACCACAACCCATTTGTTGCCCTCGTTGATGATAAGGGCGGCGAGGATTTCGGCGATGCATTTGGCTTTAATCTTGTTTACAGCGGCAACTTTGCAGCCGATATTGAAACGGATTATCTTGATTGCACACGACTTGTAATGGGTATCAATCCGATTGATTTTACATGGGTCGTTGAACCGGGCGATGAGTTCCAAAGCCCGGAGGTTGTAATGGTATATTCCGACAGTGGCATGGGCAAGATGAGCCGCACATTCCATGACCTTTACAATAACAATCTCATAAGAGGAGAATGGAAAAACAAAAAGCGTCCGCTTCTTATCAACAGCTGGGAGGGCTCGGGTTTTGATTTCGATCAGGAGACTCTCGTTCGCTATGCTAAGGAAGCAAAGGAGCTGGG
>CALBHM010000344.1 GCA_937892835.1 uncultured Ruminococcus sp.
CAGAAACAGTGCATGGTGATTCCTTTAAAATATCAATGATTTTTTGTTGTCGCTCTGTTCTAACAAGCAGGTCATGGTAGTCGCGCATATTTAACTTTTTATTACTGACAAAGTGATCTTTGTAATGTTCAATCCAGTTATATACCGTACTTCTTGATACTCCGGTGTCTTTCTGAAGATTACTGATGGATTTCCCGGAGATATAGCGAAAAACTAACTCCAGCTTTTGACTTTCTGAATAATATTTGTTCATAATATGAGCCTCCAAAAATTTTTAATGCTTTTGCATTGTTTAGGAGTATATCAATTGTGTGCTTAATTATCAATTAAAATGTAATAATATAAACCTTTTAGTTGAGTAAACTAATTACAAATTCGCTTAATTGGTTGACTAATCCCTTATAATATGATATATTTTAAGGGAATGATAACGGAGGTGGGTTAATGAGAAACTTTAACTATTCTGCAATAAAGGATCAGAAATGGGATTCGGAAACTCTTGGGTTGATTGCAGCAATATATAAAGAGGCAGGCAAGCAAGAACTTTTTTTGAAACAGCGCCCGGAAGAGCTTGAAAAGCTGGTTGAGATTGCAAAGATTCAGAGTACCGAAGCGTCGAATGCCATTGAGGGTATTGTTACAACAAATACTCGAATTCGCCAGCTTGTTGAAGAAAAAACAACTCCGAGAAACCGTGATGAACAGGAGATCGCGGGATATCGAGATGTGCTGAGTGTTATACATGATAATTTTGATACGATACCGATTACACAAAATTATATACTTCAGCTTCATAAAATGCTTTACAGTCATATGAACAATCCTCTTGCCGGACAAACTAAAACGGTGCAGAATTATATCAGTGCCACTTATCCCGACGGTCATGTTGAAACATTGTTCACACCGCTTGCACCGTATGAAACGCCGGAGGCAATGGATAAAATCTGTGAAGAATATAACAGGGTGATCGGAAATATGGAGTTGGAGCCTTTAATTGCGATTCCGATTTTTATTCATGACTTCTTATGTATTCATCCATTCAACGATGGAAACGGAAGAATGAGCCGATTACTTACAACGTTACTTTTGTATAGAAGTGGATTCTATGTCGGTAAATATATTTCTCTTGAGGCAAAGATAGCAAAGAACAAGGATCTATATTACAATGCTCTTGCCGAATCTCAGACCGGTTGGCACGAGGAAACAGAAGATGTTGTACCTTTTATTAAGTATATTCTTGGAACAATTCTTGCTGCATACAAAGATTTTGAAGAACGAATGGCACTTGTAGAAACAAAACTGCCTGCTTTTGAAATGGTAAAAAGAGCAAGTGAGAACAAGATCGGACGCTTCAACAAACAGGATATCCGGGAACTTTGTCCGACACTCAGCGACAGCTCAATCGAAGGAGCTTTACGCAAATTGGTTGTCTCAGGTGAGCTTCAACGAGAGGGCAAAGGAAAGAATACTTGCTATTTTAGGGTGAAATAAAGAATTTGAAAGAGAGACATATAT
>CALBHM010000345.1 GCA_937892835.1 uncultured Ruminococcus sp.
GGAGTCGCGCCGTGAATGCTGTACCAGCTTTGCATAAACGAACGGCAGAAAAACAATGCCGCAATATTGACAACAACAAGCATGACCCTCATTAAAATCGGCGAACGATATTCGCCCTCAAACTGCGGGACAAATTCGGGCAGACGCTCATGAAGCTCATCACCGTAAATGTGTTCATCTGTTTGATTTTGTGACATAGCTTCACCGTCCTTTTTACGGGCTAGTGAGGGCATCATACCCCTTGTATCAAAACCTGCCGTGGGGTGTGATGCCCACTATAGCATCATGTTTTATTACACATACTGTTTAATTAAAAGAACTTTATGCTTTAAAGAAAGCTGTGAAAGCCTTGTTTGCCATATAGACATCGAGCTTTGCAATAAGCTCAAAAGGTGCATGCATTGAGAGAACGGGAACTCCGACGTCAACAACATCAACATCAAGGTTTGCAATATATTTTGCAACCGTTCCGCCGCCGCCTGCGTCAACTGCACCAAGCTCGCCGAGCTGCCAGTTTACATTTGCATTGTTGAAAATTCTCGTAACCTCACCGACAAACTCTGCGCTTGCATCTGATGTGCCGCCCTTGCCTCTTGCACCCGTATACTTTGTAACAACAATTCCTCTGTTGAGATAAGAAGCGTTCTTTGCCTCAAACGGTGTCGGGAAGGTCGGGTCAAATGCCGCATTAACATCAGCAGAAAGGCACTTCGACTTTGAAAGAACATCCCAAACCATAAGGCCATCGGCTCTTGCGAGGTCGGCAATAAAATACTTCATATATGATGAATTGAGTCCCGTGTTTCCGTCCGAGCCGGTTTCTTCCTTGTCGGTAAGAACGGCAATAGCAGTATAATCGGGAGTTTCGTCAAGATCAAGAATTGCTCTCAGCTCGGGATAAGCGCAAACACGGTCATCATGGCCGTAGCCGCCGATAAGACTGCGGTCAAAGCCGATATCAGTAACCTTTGCCGCCGGAACCATTTCAAGCTCGGCCGTGAGGAAATCCTCCTCAACCATGCCGTACTTCTCGTTAAGAAGCTTGAGGATGTTGAGCTTAACAAGCTCGCTGCCCTTGTCTGCCTTGAACGGAAGTGAACCGACGATAACGTTCAGCTCCTCGCCCTTGATTCCGTCGTCAAGATTTCTCTTGTCCTGCTCCTTTGAAAGATGGGGGAGAAGGTCGGAAATAACGAACTGAGGCTCGCCATCTTTTTCACCGAGACTGACCTCAACCTCCGTGCCGTCACGCAGAACAACAACTCCATGAAGAGACATAGGAATTGTAGTCCACTGATATTTCTTGATTCCGCCGTAGTAATGCGTCTTAAAAAGAGCCACTTCATTCGCTTCATAGAGCGGATTCGGCTTGAGGTCAAGACGGGGAGAATCGATATGAGCTGCCGCAATTCTCACGCCTTCTCCAACGCTCTTTTTTCCGATAACGGCAAGGATAACCGCCTTTTTGCGGTTGAGATAATAAACCTTGTCACCGGGTGCGTACTTCTTGAATTTATCAAAGGGAACAAAGCCCTTTTTCTCCGCCTCGGCAACAACAAACTTGGCAACCTCTCGCTCTGTCTTGTTATCGTTGAGGAATTTTTTGTAATCCTCGGCGAAATCCATCGCCTTTTGAAGCTCTTCTTCATCTACAAAATTTGCGCTGTGCTTCTTGTTCATAAACAATTTTTCGCACAAAACATCAACTTCTGTCTTTTCTTCTGCCATTGTGATTTCCTCCTTAAAAATTCGACCGATTTACGGTAAACTTATTCTTTTTCGCCTTGCCCGAACCGACAGTTTGCGCAGGACGATTGTTTTATAATTCATTCAGCTGATCGGACAGACTTTCGTTTCCGTTGTTGCGGATAACAATATCTGCTCTTTCTATATAATATTGCTCATTTTTCTGTGCGTTTATTCTGAGCATGGCCGTCTCACGATCTATGCAGTCACGTTTCATTATGCGCTCGGCACGAATATCTTCATCGGCCGTTACAACTATCATTTTGGTGCAATACTTCGGCAGGTCGCAATCAAAAATTGCCGCCGCATCAATAATAACACCCTTATGCTCCGACGTAAAATTATTCTTTATCGTTTCAAGTGTGAGCTTGGTTATCGCCGGGTGAGTGATTTTGTTAAGCCGCTGACGCTTATGTTCGTTTGCAAATGCACGCTTGGCAAGCTCGCTGCGTATAAGCTTTCCGTCACTGTCGAAAATTTCTTTTCCGAATTCGGCAACAAGCGCATTGAGCACCTCGGGAATTTCGACGGCCTTTCTCGCAAGAAGATCACCGTCAACTATCAGATAGCCTTTCTTTTTCAGCTCATTGCCAACGGTGGTTTTGCCTGCGCCGCTCTGACCGGTCAAGCCGTAAATAATCGGCGGCTCAATAATCTTAAACGCAGCCGCACGCAAAAGGCGGTTGTAAACTCCGAGGCCTACGCCCTCAGCGGACGGTGCACGAACAAAAACCCGCTTGATTCCCATATCATCGAACTTGCGCAAATCATCAAAAAGGCTGTGCGCCTGTTCAAGAGAATTATCCTTTCTTCCGAAAGAAAGACATGGAACGGGAAGTTCGTTTTCCTCACCGTCAAAGCAAAGTGCCGCATCACCTTCATGCAGATCGCAGTCGATCTGGTACTTAAAGCTCGGCAGGCTTCCGTTTACTATATATACTTCGGCTTTCGGCGAATAATGTTTATATTTCATTCCCGGTGAAGCCGGTCGTTCGCCCTCCTTAAGCTGTGAGAGAACGGCAGGGTCAATATCAACATGACCCAGCACATCTTCAAGCTGCTCATGGGTTATTCCGCCGGGTCTGAGAAGTCTCGGCGGATCGGTTGCAAGCGTCACTACAGTTGATTCAATACCTACATCGCATGGGCCGCCGTCAACGATTGCTTCGATTTTTCCGTTCATATCGTCCATGACGTGTCTTGCCGTTGTCGGGCTGGGCAATCCCGAGGAATTTGCGGACGGAGCGGCAAGCGGACGTCCGGTTTTCTCAATTATCGCTCTTGCGACAGGGTGAGACGGCATACGAACAGCAACCGTCGGAAGTCCTGCACTGACCTCGTCGGGGATTATATCGGATTTCGGCAAAATTATTGTCATCGGGCCGGGCCAGTAGCGGTCGGCCAGCTCCTTTGCTTTGTGCGGCACGCCCTTGACAAGTCTGTATATTTCCTCAAAGCGGCTGATATGTACTATCAGCGGATTATCCATCGGCCTGCCCTTAGCCTTAAAAATTTTCGCAACCGCATCGGAATTCAGCGCATCAGCTGCAAGCCCGTAGACCGTTTCGGTCGGAATTGCGACAAGTCCGCCGCTTTTGAGAATTTTAGCGGCTTTTTCGATATCCTGCTGTGAGCCGCCGTCAAAAATTTCAGTTTCCATGTTTTTACTCAGCTTTCAGTTTTTCGGCTGTGTCTGCGGTGATAAGAGCATCAATCAGCTCGTCAAGATCACCGTTCATAATAGCCTCTATTTTATACAAGGTCAGGCCGATTCTGTGGTCGCTGACACGACCCTGGGGGAAGTTGTAGGTTCTTATTCTCTCACTTCTGTCACCTGTACCGACCTGTGATTTTCTTTCACCTGCAATGGCTTCATTCTGCTTTGCACGTTCCTGTTCAAGAATTCTCGAGCGCAGAATCTTCATTGCTTTATCTTTATTTTTATACTGACTTCGCTCTTCCTGACACTCGACAACAACACCTGTCGGGTGGTGGATTATCCTTATAGCGGATTCTGTCTTGTTGATATGCTGACCGCCGGCACCGCTTGAACGGTAAGTCTGAAATTCGAGGTCTGCGGGGTTTATCTCGACATCGACCTCTTCAACCTCGGGCAGTACCGCAACGGTGATCGTTGA
>CALBHM010000346.1 GCA_937892835.1 uncultured Ruminococcus sp.
GAAAAATATATCCCTGCTCATATGCACGATAAAGACCCGAACCCGAAGCTTTTGAAGCTCGTCAGACGAATTACCGACCGTTTTGACGGCAAGCTCAAGGGCGTTAAGGTCGAAGACCCCGAATACTGGGGATTCGCTTGCATATTTGAGGATGAAATGACCGAAAGCGAGAGAGAAAATTCGCTTGATCTTCTTCTTGAAATGAAGGTCAGGAAGAAATATCCGTATTCCGACATGCTTGCCATGTGCTCAAAGCATGGAATGAATCAAAAAACAGCCGATGAAATCATGGACAAGCTCTCCGTTCTCGGCATGATGGAATATGACTACGGCGACAAATATACAAAGGACGGCCCGATTCCCGGCACAACCTACAACAAAGAGGATCGCCACTACTGGATTCCCCTCTTTGTTCCCGGATCGGCCGAATATACAAACATGAACACAAAGCTCATGGATAAGCACCCGGAGCTTGCTATGTTCTTTGAAAGAATGACATTTCTGCCGCTCGCAGGAATCACACAGATGGTTCCTCCCGGAGGCGCAGGAATAGGTATGCACGTTATCCCTGTTGAGCAGGCGATCTCAATGGAGAACACAACTGCCGATATCGAGCATCTTTCCTATTGGCTCAAGAAATACGAGGGTCACCTTGGCGCATCAATCTGCTCCTGCCGCTACGGCAGAAAGAAGCTTGACGAGGGCTGTGCCGACGACTACGACGGTTGGTGCATCGGCGTCGGCGATATGGCCGATTATTGCCGTGAAACAGGCCGCGGACGTGACATAACCTATGACGAGGCTATGGAAATTCTCAAGCGTGCCGAGGACAACGGCTTTGTTCATCAGGTCACAAACATTGACGGCGAAAATAAAATTTTCGCTATCTGCAACTGTAACGTTAAAATATGCAATGCGCTGAGGACATCTCAGCTTTTCAACACGCCGAATCTTTCCGCTTCGGCTTACAGAGCTCACGTCAACAAGGCAGACTGCGTTGCCTGCGGTCAGTGCGTTGAATACTGCCCTGCAGGTGCTTTAAAGCTCGGCCAAA
>CALBHM010000347.1 GCA_937892835.1 uncultured Ruminococcus sp.
CTGGGAGTGCGAATGCGGACACCAGCACTCCATCGGCAGCCGTGAAGAGCTGTACAAGATGAGCGGCAACGAGAAGGCCAAGACCGTAGAGTTCCATCGTCCTTACATTGATGAGATCACCATCACCTGCCCCGAGTGCGGCAAGCAGATGAAGCGTGTTCCCGAGGTTATTGACTGCTGGTTCGATTCAGGCTCAATGCCTTTCGCACAGCACCATTATCCGTTCGAGAACAAGGACCTTTTTGAGAGCCAATTCCCGGCAGATTTCATCTCCGAAGCTGTTGACCAGACAAGAGGCTGGTTCTATTCGCTTCTTGCAATTTCAACCCTCATCTTCAACAAGGCTCCGTTCAAAAACGTTATTGTTCTCGGTCACGTTCAGGACGAAAACGGACAGAAGATGAGTAAATCCAAGGGTAATGCCGTTGACCCGTTCGACGCTCTCAAAACCTACGGTGCAGACGCTATTCGTTGGTATTTCTATACGAACTCCGCTCCGTGGCTCCCGAACCGTTTCCACGGCAAGGCTGTTATCGAGGGTCAGCGCAAATTCATGGGTACTCTTTGGAACACATACGCTTTCTATGTTCTTTATGCTGAGATTGACAAGTTTGACCCGACGAAGTACGAGCTTGATTATGACAAGCTTTCCGTCATGGATAAGTGGCTTCTTTCAAAGCTTAACTCAATGGTAAAGAGCGTTGACACCAATATGGATAATTACAGAATTCCAGAAGCATGTAAAGCTCTCCAGGAATTCGTTGACGACATGAGCAACTGGTATGTTCGCCGCTGCCGTGAGCGTTATTGGAAGCAGGGACTTGAGCAGGATAAGATCAACGCTTATCTTACACTTTACACCGCACTTGTTACGGTCGCAAAGGCATCCGCTCCGATGATTCCGTTCATGGCTGAGGATATCTATCAGAATCTTGTTCGTTCCGTTGACAAAAATGCTGAGGAAAGCGTACATCTTTGTTCATTCCCCGAGGTGAACGAAAATCACATTGACCTTGAGCTTGAGAAGAATATGGACGAGGTTCTCAACATTGTAGGTCTCGGCCGTGCAGCAAGAAACGGCGCAAACATCAAGAACCGTCAGCCGCTTGCAAAAATGTATGTAAACGCAGACATCAAGCTTGACGGCTACTATAAGGATATCATTGAAGATGAGTTGAACATCAAGGACGTTGTTTTCGTTGATGCAGCCGACGAGCTTTCCGATTATAACTTTAAGCCGCAGCTTAAAACACTCGGACCTAAGTACGGCAAGAATCTCGGCGAAATCAGAACCGCACTTTCGGAGCTTGACGGTTCAAAGGCCAAGAAAGAGCTTGACGCAGACGGTCACATTACGCTGAACATCAGCATCGGTGCAATCGAGCTGACAGCAGATGATCTTCTCATTGAAGCTGTTCAGAAATCGGGTCTGTTCTCGGTTTCCGACTTCGGTGTAACCGTTGCAATCGACACAACGCTCACTCCCGAGCTTGTCGAAGAGGGCTTTGTCCGTGAGATTATCAGCAAGATTCAGACAATGCGTAAAGACGCCGACTTCAACGTTACCGATCACATCATCATCAGCGTTGAGGGCAATGATAAGATTGCCGATATCATCACTCGCAACAAGGCTGATATCTTCACCGCAGTTGTTGCAGATGATCTTGTTGTAGGCTCTGTCGACGGACATACCGCCGAATGGAACATCAACGGCGAAAAAGCAACTTTCGGAGTTAAGGTTAACAAATAAATTTAGATAAAATTTTTTCTCCCGACTTTTTATGGTCGGGAGATTTTTTTGCATAATAATACATTCACAATTTTTGCTACAATTTAAAGCTATTTATATAATAATTACGGCTTTCCTTTGTAAAGTTTGAATTTCTTTGACATTGACAAAAAAGCGACAAAAAACTACAATTATTACATTGTGAATAATTATACATTGAGAAGGGACTTTATGAAAAAAAAGAAAGTAATTATTGACGCTTTTAAAGCCGCATTTCCGCACACTATACCTATCCTTGCCGGCTTTTCGTTTCTCGGTTTTTCATTCGGCGTTTTGATGAATGTTTCCGGATTCAGTTTTTGGTATCCGCTTGTGATGAGCATTGTCGTTTTCGGCGGTTCAATCGAATTTGTAGCCGTATCGATGCTGCTCAGTCCTTTTGCTCCGATACAAACGCTGATAATGTCACTGATGATTCAGGCAAGACATCTTTTTTACGGACTTTCAATGCTTGATAAATACAAAAATGTCGGCATTAAAAAGTATTATTTGATTTTCGGAATGTGCGACGAAACATTTTCAATCAACTGCTCCGTAGATATTCCCGAGGGAATTGACAAGGGCTGGTTCATGACCGCCGTAACTTTGCTTGATCACATCTATTGGATCAACGGCTCGCTCATCGGCGGACTTGTCGGCTCACTTATTCCGTTTGACACAACGGGACTTGATTTTGTCATGACGGCGATGTTTGTTGTAATTTTCCTTGAACAGTGGATGAAAGAAAAGAAGCATTATACCTCACTTATCGGACTTTTTGCGTCCATAATTTGTCTTCTTCTTTTCGGTTCGGATTCGTTCATGATTCCGACGATGCTGTTCATACTTTTCCTGCTTACTGCACTTCGCAAGCCTATTGAGAAAGGGGGCGGACTGGAATGACAGTTACTCAGCAAATTATAACGATAGCGATTACGGCAATAGCTACGATTATTACAAGATTTCTTCCGTTCGCCATTTTCCAGTCAAAGAAGCGTCAAACGCCGAAATTTATTGAATATCTCGGCAAGGCTCTGCCGGCGGCGGTATTTGCAATGCTGGTTGTCTATTGCCTTAAAAGTGTTGATATCCTCACGGGAAGTCACGGTTTGCCGGAGCTGATAGCGATTATAGTAGTTGTTCTTCTCCACCTCTGGAAGAAGCAGATGCTTCTCTCTATTGCCGGCGGCACGATTTGCTACATGCTCCTTGTTCAGTTCGTGTTTAAGTGAGTTTTGACCATTTTTACAGCCAACAAATTATAGACATCTCCATATATTATATGATATAATATTTTATATTACGCAATTATCTTTTTATCTGATAACATTATCTCAAAAACATTGACTTTATCGGTTAAAAGTGATAAAGTATTCTATAATACAATTATAATAAATTTCCCGGCATAACAGGAAGTTATAACAATCAGAGGTGGAAAAAATGGTTATTACCGAGCTTCTTGAAAGAAATGCTCGTCTTTATCCCTCGGACACGGCTCTTGTTGAGGTCAATCCCTCCGTTGAGCGTGACAACGCCGTAACCTGGCGTGAAGCAAGTCTTATTGAAAGTGCAAGCCCCGGAGCACCTTATCGCCGTGAGCTTTCATGGAAGGACTTTGACCGCAGGGCAAACCGATTTGCAAATCTTCTTCTCAGCAGAAATGTAAAAAGGGGAACCAAGGTTGCAATTCTTCTTATGAATTGCCTTGAATGGCTCCCGATATATTTCGGAATTCTTAAGGCAGGCTGTATTGCCGTGCCAATGAATTACCGTTACTCAAGCGATGAGATAAAATATTGCCTTGAGCTTGCCGATGTTGAGGTTTTCGTTTTCGGCCCTGAATTCATTAGCCGAGTTGACTCGATACATAATGATTTGAAAGATATCAAAATTACACTCTTTGTCGGCAATGATACACCAGAATATGCGGAAAACTGTATGACGCTTATTCGTTATTGTTCATCGTCGCTTCCGCCGATAGCTTTGGACGAAAACGACCACGCCGCAATTTATTTTTCATCGGGTACAACAGGCTTTCCAAAAGCGATTCTTCATCGCCATAAGGCTCTCTACTGCTCATGCCTGACCGAGCAGAAACACCACGGACAGCAAAAGGACGACGTTTTCCTTTGTATTCCGCCGCTTTACCACACAGGTGCAAAAATGCACTGGTTCGGCAGCTTACTTTCGGGCAGTAAAACCGTTATCCTCAGAGGAATTAAACCGGAATGGATTCTTCGCACAATTACGGAGGAGAAATGCACAATCGTTTGGCTTCTCGTTCCTTGGGCACAAGACATTTTGGACGCAATAGATTCGGGCAGAATCAATCTTGACCATTATCTGCTCGACCAGTGGAGACTCATGCATATAGGAGCACAGCCTGTTCCGCCGAGCCTTATCCATAGATGGAAAAAGATTTTCCCGCATCATCAGTACGATACAAACTACGGTCTCAGTGAGTCACTCGGACCGGGCTGCGTCCACCTCGGCGTTGAAAACATTGACAAGGTTGGCGCAATCGGCAAGGCAGGATACCTTTGGGAGACGAAAATTATCGACGACCACGGCGAGCCTGTTAAGCAGGGTGAAGTTGGCGAGCTTGCCGTCAAAGGACCGGGTGTTATGCTCGAATATTACAACAACCCTAAGGCTACCGAAGAAATTCTCAAGGGCGACTGGCTTTATACGGGAGATATGGCACGAGAGGACGAGGATGGATTTATCTACCTTGTTGACCGTAAAAAGGATGTTGTTATCTCCGGCGGTGAGAATATTTATCCCGTTCAGATTGAGGACTTCCTCCGCCGCAACGATAAAATCAAGGACGTTGCCGTTATCGGTATCCCCGACCATCGACTCGGTGAGATTACTGCCGCAATCATTGAAATTAAGGACGGCATGACCTGCACCGAGGAGGAAATCAACGATTTCTGCGAGGAGCTTCCGAGATACAAGCGTCCCAAGAAGATTATATTTGAAAAAGTTCCCCGTAACCCGACGGGAAAGATAGAAAAACCTGTACTTAGAGCAAAGTATTGCAAGGGCAGACTTGTCGAATCTCAGATTACAGGCTAAACAGCAAACGGAGGTTATATAATGAAGCAGTTGATGCTCGGCAACGAAGCGGTTGCCAGAGGACTTTACGAAGCCGGCTGTTCCTTTGTTTCCAGCTACCCGGGTACTCCGAGTACCGAGATCACGGAATATGCCGCAAAGTACAAGGAAATTTACGCCGAGTGGGCACCGAATGAGAAGGTTGCCGTTGAAGCGGCTTTCGGCGCATGCGTCGCAGGTAAGAGGAGCTTCTGTTCAATGAAGCACGTCGGACTTAATGTTGCCGCCGACCCGGTTTTCACAATCGCATACACAGGCGTTAACGCAGGTATGATTATCGGCGTTGCCGACGATGCAGGTATGCACAGCTCACAGAACGAACAGGATTCACGTCATTATGCTATCGCCGCTAAGCTTCCGATGCTTGAGCCGGCAGACGCAGGCGAGTCACTCAGCTTTACGAAGCTTGCATACGAAATTTCAGAAAAATACGACACTCCTGTTTTTATCAAGATGTGTACAAGAGTTGCTCACTCTCAGAGCATTATCGAAACATCTGAAAGAGTCGAAACATCAAAGACCTATGAAAAAGACGGCGCAAAATATATCATGATGCCCGGCAATGCAAAACGTCGCCATCCGATCGTTGAAGCAAGAACGGTAGCTCTTACAGAGTATGCCGAAACCGCACCGTTTAATCGCATTGAGGACGGCAGCGACCATTCAATCGGTATCATCACATCAAGCACAAGCTATCAGTACGCAAAAGAGGTTTGCGGTGACAAATATCCTGTTCTCAAGCTCGGCATGATAAATCCTCTGCCGGTCAAGAAAATTCAGGATTTTGCAAAGTCCGTTGACAAGGTAATCGTTATTGAAGAGCTTGACGGCATAATTGAAACGCATTGCCGCAACATCGGCGTTGAGGTAACAGGCAAGGAGCTGTTCAGCTGCATTGACGAGCTGAGTCAGAACATAGTTGCAGAGAAGCTCGGATTTACTCCCGACTGCGGAAAGAAGCTTGACGAAAATATTCCGGCAAGACCTCCGGTTATGTGTGCAGGCTGTCCGCACAGAGGACTTTTCTATACACTTAAAAAGAATAAGCTCACCGTTTTCGGCGATATCGGCTGTTACACACTCGGCGCAGTTCCGCCGCTTGCCGCAATCGACACAACCATTTGCATGGGTGCCTCCGTCTCCGGAATTCACGGCTTCAACAAAGCCAACGAAGGTAAGAGCGACGGCAAAACGGTTGCAGTTATCGGCGATTCAACCTTCATGCACTCGGGAGTTACGGGACTTATCAATATCGCTTATAATGAATCGAATTCAACTGTTATCATTCTCGATAACTCAATCACAGGCATGACAGGTCATCAGCAGAACCCGACAACAGGCTTCAACCTTAAGGGCGACCCGTGTACAAAAATTGACCTTGAAACTCTTTGCCGCTCTGTAGGTATTAAGAGAGTCAGAGTCGTTGACCCATATAATCTTAAAGAATGTGACGATGCTGTTAAGGAAGAGCTTGCGGCAAACGAGCCGTCGGTTATCATTTCAAGAAGACCGTGTGCACTTCTCAAATATGTTAAGCACAACGGACCTATTACGGCAAATGCAGATAAGTGCATCGGCTGTAAGTCCTGCATGAAGATAGGCTGTCCTGCCATCAGCATTGTTGACGGCAAGGTTAAAATTGATGCAACACTTTGTACCGGATGCGGCGTTTGCAGTCAGCTCTGCAAGCTCGGCGCACTTCCGAACGGAAAGGAGTCCTGATTATGCAGACGAAGAATATTATGATCGTCGGAGTCGGCGGCCAGGGAACATTACTTGCAAGTAAGCTTCTTGGCAGACTTCTTCTCGAAAAAGGCTATGACGTTAAGGTCAGCGAGGTTCACGGAATGAGCCAGCGAGGCGGCAGTGTTGTTACATATGTCCGCTACGGTGACAAGGTTTATTCACCGATTATTGACAAGGGCGAGGCTGATATCATTATTTCTTTTGAGCTTCTCGAAGCGGCTCGCTGGACAGAATTTCTTAAGCCCGACGGAACGATAGTTACCAACACTCAGGAGATTAACCCTATGCCCGTTATCACTGGTGCGGCTGAATATCCGACCGAGCTTGTTGAAAAAATTAAGGCTCTCGGTGTTAATCTTGATGCTATCGACGCTCTTTCGCTTGCCGAAGAGGCAGGAACATCAAAGGCGGTTAACCTTGTTCTCATGGGCAGACTTTCAAAGTATTTTGACTTCACAACAGAGGAATGGATGGCAGCTATCGAAAAGAGTGTTCCGCCTAAGTTCCTTGAGATAAACAAAAAAGCATTTTTGCTCGGTAAAGACGCGTAAATAGGAGACCTCGTTATGGAAAGATACTATCAGAAAGAATTTGAATGTGCCTCACCGGAAAAAATCCGTGAGCTTCAGGATGAAAGACTTGTTAAACAGGTCAAGCATGTTTGGGACAATGTTCCTTACTACAGAAAGAAGATGGAAGAAAAGGGCGTTACTCCCGACGATATTAAAGGCGTTGATGATCTTCACAAGCTTCCGTTCCTTTCAAAAGCTGATCTTCGTGACGCTTATCCATACGGACTTCTTGCCACTCCGTTAAAGGATTGCGTAAGAATTCAGTCCACTTCGGGCACAACCGGCAGACGTGTTGTTGCTTTCTACACTCAGCATGATATCGACCTCTGGGAAGATTGCTGCGCTCGTGCTATTGTAGCGGCAGGCGGAACAGATGAAGATGTTGTTCAGGTTGCATACGGCTACGGTCTTTTTACAGGCGGTGCAGGACTTCACGGCGGCAGCCACAAGGTAGGCAGTCTCACTCTTCCGATGTCCTCGGGCAATACAGACAGACAGCTTCAGTTCATGACCGACCTTGAATCAACAATTCTCTGCTGTACTCCGTCATATGCGGCATATCTTGCAGAAAGTATTCATGAGCGTGGCCTCAGAGATAAAATTAAGCTCAAGGCAGGTATCTTCGGCGCAGAAGCATGGAGCGAAAAAATGCGTCAGGAAATTCAGAATCAGCTCGGCATTAAGGCATATGATATCTACGGTTTGACCGAGATCAGCGGCCCCGGTGTTGCTTTTGAATGTTCGGAACAGACAGGTATGCACATCAACGAGGATCATTTCATTGCCGAAATTATTGATCCGGACACAGGCGAGGTTCTTCCCGACGGAACTCAGGGTGAGCTTGTTTTCACATCAATCACTAAGGAAGCTTTCCCGCTTCTCAGATACAGAACTCGTGATATCTGCGTTCTCACAAGAGAAAAATGCTCATGCGGCAGAACACTTGTTAAAATGTGCAAGCCGATGGGAAGAAGTGACGATATGCTTATCGTTAAGGGTGTCAATGTATTCCCGTCACAGATTGAGACCGTTCTCATTGAGCAGGGCTATCAGGCTAACTATCAGATCATAGTTGACCGTGTAAATAACAGCGATACACTTGAGGTTATGGTTGAAATGACTCAGGACAACTTCTCCGATAACCTCGGGAAGATTACTGAGAGGGAAAAATCGCTTGTTGCCGCTTTGAAGGCTATGCTCGGAATTTACACCAAGGTTCGCCTTGTTGCTCCGAAGTCCATCACCAGAAGCGAGGGCAAGGCAGTCCGTGTTATTGACAAGAGAAAGATATAAGGAGGCAGGACAATGGCTATTACTCAGATTTCGGTTTTTTTGGAAAACAGAGCAGGACAGCTTTCGGAGATTACGAAAATTCTGTCCGATAATAATATCGACCTTAAGGCACTGAACATTGCCGAGACCGCCGATTACGGAATTCTCCGTATTATTTCCGACGATTGCAACGAAGCTGCAAAGCTTCTGCGCAACAACGGCTTTATCGTTACCGAAACTCCCGTTGTTGCGGCTGCCGTTCCTAATAAGGCCGGCGGACTCAATGAGCTTCTCAATATCATTTCAAATGAGGATATCGACATTGAATACATGTACTCCGTTTTCGGACAGAAGGACGGACTTGCATACATGATTTTCAAGGTCAAGGATGTTGATATTTTTACATCCGTTCTTAAAAGATACTTTGTTGTTGTCGCATCGGGCGACGACCTCGGAATTAAATAACTGTTGATTTTTTCCGATTGACGGAGTATTATTTATATGTCATCAAATTAACAATAAGTCTGCCTCCCCCTATTGTAAGGGGAGGGGGACCGCTTGCGGTGGAAGGGATAAGTGTTTTTAAATACCTTTATCTTCTCTGTCGCATTGCTTTGTCTTCTTAAATTAACTAAGGAAAGGCATAAAAAAGCTAAACAAATAAAATAAATCGACTTTCCTTTCGGTCGGTTTGTTAAGAAAGGAACATATAACAATGCAGGAATTAAGCAGAAAAAATGCACTTTTCACCGATTCCGTTATCAGAAGAATGACCCGTGTTGCTCTTGACTGTGGCGCAATCAACCTTGCACAGGGTTTTCCTGATTTTGATCCTCCAAAGGCTATGACGGATCGTCTGGCAGAAGTCGCTCACACAGGCCCTCACCAGTATCCTATCACAATGGGTGCTCCGAACTTCCGTGAGGCTCTCGCAAGAAAGTGCGGCCATTTCATGGGTCGTGAGCTTGACCCCAACACAGATATGGTTGTAACGATCGGTTCAACCGAAGCAATGGTAGACACGATTTTTGCCCTCACAAACCCGGGTGACAGAATCGTTATGTTCTCACCCTATTTTGAAAATTACAGAGCACAGGCTATTATGGCAGACTGCGAGCCTGTTTTCATTCCGCTTGTACCCCCCGAGTTCAACTTTGATCCTGATATTATTGAGGCTGAATTTAAAAAGGGCGCAAAGGCAATTCTTATCTGCAACCCCTCAAATCCGAGCGGTAAGGTTTTCACATATGATGAATTGAGAACCATTGCTGATCTTTGTATCAAGTATGACGTTTATGCAATCATGGACGAGGTTTATGAGCACATTATCTATGAGGGACACAAGCATGTTTACATGAACAGTCTCGACGGTATGTGGGAGAGAACAGTAAGCTGTTCATCACTTTCCAAAACATATTCCGTAACAGGCTGGCGTCTCGGTTATGCCATAGCTCCGAAGCCGCTTATGGACAGAATCAAGCAGTATCATGACTTCAACGCAGTCGGTGCGGCTTCTCCGCTTATGGAAGCTGCTTGCGTCGGTCTTAACATGCCCGACAGCTACTATGAGGAGTTCGGCGCACACTATGCTCATATGAAGAAGCTCTTCACAGAGGGACTTGACCGTATCGGAATTCCGTACACAGATCCTCAGGGTGCATATTTTGTACTTGCCGATATTGCCCCGTTCCTTAAGCCGGGTCAGTCCGACGTTGATTTCTGCCTTGAAATGGCTCAGAAGGTCGGTGTTGCATGTGTTCCGGGCACATCATTCTTTAATGAAAAGGGTATCAACAATATCGTTCGTGTTCACTTCGCAAAGAAGGATGAGACCCTTAACGAAGCTCTTGAAAGACTTTCACACATCAAAGAAAAGATGGGCTGAAAATAAGATATATAACGAAAGTCGGAATTTTTTCGGCTTTCGTTTTCTTTTTGCTTCTTGTGTGGTATAATATTATAAAATAATCTTTGGAGAAACCAATGAAAAAAGAAACCGTGAAAAATATAATAAAGATCGTATTTGCCGTCGCTGTGTTTGTCACGGCAATAGTCAATTATGATTATCTTTCAAATCTTGACGTTCGTGCGCTGATAGCCGGTGCGTCGTCACTTTTAATTGCCGAGTTGATAATACTCGGCGTTTATGCCGTCAAAGCCGTTTTAATGGTCATTCCCGCCTCGCTGATTTATATTTCTGTCGGCATGGCATTTGATACAAAGCGAGCGGTTATTGTCAATCTTCTCGGAATTGCGATTGAGGTCACGGTAACATTTTTCATGGGTAAATTTCTCGGTAAGGACACCGTTGAAAAGAAAATTCGCAACACAAAAGCAGGGGATAAATTTTTCTCAATGCTAGATAAAAACCGAAACGTTGCAATTTTTCTTATGCGACTTGTTCCCGCATTTCCGATTGATTTTTCATCGCTTTTTATGGGTGCATTTGATTTTAAATTTTTACCGTATCTTTTGCTTTCGGTTCTCGGAATTGCACCGAGAGTTATCGCTTTTACGATTCTCGGCGACGGAATATATGACCTTATTCCGATGAAATATATCGTTTTGGCGGCCATTTGTGCCATTCCGATAGTAATTGTGGTTCTGCTAATTAAAAAATACGTCGGTAAAAAGAAAAAACCTAAAGAAAATGAATAATTTTTTATAAAATCCCTTGCTAAAATATCAGAAATATATTATAATAATTAAGATATTGCAGGAGATTATATCTGAAGCATTATTTCAGTCATGTGGTGTGTTGGTCCTGTGCGACGGGGTGCCGCGAACCATGTCAGGCGGGGAACCGAGCAGCATTAAGCGGTTAACACCGTGCGACACAGTACGGCCTGCACACCATGTGACTGAGATAATGCTTTTTATTATTACAAGAGGAGGTATATGCCATGTATCGAGTGCTTTACAGAAAGTGGAGACCTCAGACTTTTTCCGACGTTGTCGGTCAGGAGCATATTACCTCAACTCTTGCTCATGAGATTGAATCTGGTAAGGTTTCACATGCTTATCTTTTCACAGGCTCAAGAGGAACGGGTAAAACCACCTGCGCAAAGATTTTTGCAAAGGCGGTTAATTGTCCGCATACCCATAACGGAAATCCATTTAATGAATGCGAGATTTGTAAGGGTATTGATGACGGTTCAATTCTTGACGTTATTGAAATTGATGCCGCCAGCAACAACGGTGTTGATAATATCCGTGACCTCCGTGAGGAGGCAAATTATACCCCCGTCCATACAAAATACCGTGTGTATATAATCGACGAGGTTCACATGCTTTCAATCGGCGCATTCAATGCACTTCTTAAAATCATGGAAGAACCGCCTGCATACGTTAAATTTGTTCTTGCAACTACAGAGGTTCATAAGCTTCCGGCAACTATACTTTCAAGATGTCAGCGTTTTGATTTTCACAGAATCACACCTGAAAATATCAGTGCCAGACTTAAATATGTTGCAGGCGAAGAAAAAATTGAGCTTGATGATGACGCATCGCTTCTTATAGCAAGAATTGCCGACGGCGCAATGCGTGATGCACTTTCTATTCTTGACCGCTGTGCAGGAATTAATGACCATGTCACTGCCGAGGTTGTAAGCAATGCCGCAGGATTGGCCGGTAAAGGCCATCTTTTTAACATGGTTGACAATATAAATAAAAACAATTCGTCCGAGGTTCTTTCCATAATTGACAAGCTTCACGGTGAATCATGTGATATGGAAAGGCTTTGTTCCGAGCTTATTAATCATTACAGAAATTTGATGATGATTAAAACTGTCAAAGAACCTCAAAAACTAATTGTTTGCACAGATCACGACCTTGAGCTTTACAAAAAACAAGCAGATGAAACTAATCTTTATAAAATACTTAACTGCATTTCTTTACTTGAAGAAGCTTCAACGGTGCTTAAAAACAGTTCGAGTAAGCGCACTGAAATGGAGCTTACGGCAGTTAAAATAACTATGCCCAGTGTTTCAAATGACAATACCGCCATTATAAGTCG
>CALBHM010000348.1 GCA_937892835.1 uncultured Ruminococcus sp.
CAAGCACCTAAATTCAGAATTAAGGAGTGGGATTATTACTATATCGGCAATCAGGATTGCGGTCTTTGTCTCACAATTTCCGACAGCGGCTATGTCAGCTGCCTGAGCATTTCACTTATGGGCTTCGGTGATAAGCCGTTCCAGATGAATGACAGCGAGATCGGTGCATTTCCCATGGGCAAAATGAAGCTGCCTGCAACGAGTGAAAAGGGTGATATTCACGCTAAGGTCGGCACATGCGATATGACCTTTAAAAACGACGGCAAAACACGTCGCCTTTATGGAACCTACGGCAACTATTGCAACTCGGGCAAGCTTCTTACCTTTGACGTAACATTGACCGATATTCCTGAGGAGAGCATGGTTATCGCAACTCCGTTTGATAAGGATAAGCATTTCTATTATAACCAAAAAATTAACTGCATGAGAGCAACCGGCAAGATGACCTTCGGCGATCTTCGCTGGACGTTTAATGAAGAAAATCAGTCTCTTGCAACGCTCGACTGGGGCAGGGGAGTTTGGACCTACGACAATACATGGTATTGGGGCAGCGGTCAGATGGTTCTTGACGACGGCAGCCGCTTCGGTTTCAATATCGGCTACGGCTTTGGCGACACCTCGGCAGCGAGCGAAAATATGCTTTTCTATAACGGCAAATCGCACAAGCTTGATCAGGTCGAATTCCATATTCCGTACAGAAACGGCGAGTATTATTACACCGAGCCTTGGACTTTCACGAGCAATGACGGCAGGTTTGAAATGAGCTTTGAACCTATCATTGACCGTGTTGCTCCGCTCGACGTTAAGCTTATCTGTATGCTTCCTCATCAGGTTTTCGGTAAAATTTCCGGCAAAGCGGTTCTCGACGACGGCACGGTTATCGAGGTAAAGGACAAGGTCGTTTTCGCAGAGAGAGTACATAACAAGTGGTAAAAAAATCAGCAGAGACATTGCTTTCGCTTTGTCTCTGCATTTTTTATGACGGAAGAAGCGCATCCATTTCGGATTCGGAAATCTCTTTTCCGCTTGCGTTATAAAATTTGCCCTTGTCGACCGTTCCGAGAAGCTTTCCGTCGGCACTGTAGTATTTCTGAACGTTGTCGTTGCCGTTTTCGTCAAAGTCGCTTGAGATGTAGTAGTAGCTCAGCTTGTCGTCCATGTAATACTCAAAACGCTCGGGTTGATTTTTATCGTTATAATAGCCTATCTGATAATTTTCGTCTTGCGAATTCAGCTTTTGTGCGGTGTAATTCTTGCCGTCAATAACGGTAGTGTACGGCGGAGGGATAGTCGGATCGGTTGTGCCGTCGGCATCAACCGCCTTTTTGCCGCATGCGCCGAACGACAGTAAAAGTGATATTGAAATCAGAATCATAAATAATTTCTTCATAATATATCTCCCTTGTAATAAAATTTCATTTTCTGTAAAATATATTACAATGAAAAAATAAATTTGTCAAAAAAATTTTGAAAAAACACTTGACTTTTAAAATTTATCGTTTATAATAACAGTAACAATTACTATTATTGATGAGGAAAATCTATGGCAGCTATTAAACATTCAAAACAGAAAGAGGCAATTTTCTCGGAGCCTCGTTCTCGGAAGGATCATCCCACAGCCGAGGATCTGTACTTCACGCTTAAGGCGGAAATGCCGAATCTTAGTCTCGGTACGGTGTACAGGAACCTCAATATGCTCGCTTCCGACGGCGTAATTCTCAAAATCAGCTTTGAGGGTGCCGACCGTTACGACGGCAACAAAGAGCTTCACTATCATTTTCAATGTCTTGAATGTGGCAGAGTTACCGATGTGGATATGCCCCCATTCGATGATATTAATTCAAAAGCGCAAGCATATGCAAAGGGACGGATTGATACGCATGAGCTGATCTTCAGCGGCGTGTGCAGCGAATGTCTCAATGCAAAATAAATTTTTTGGAGGTAAATTATTATGGCAAAATGGGTATGCAGTGTATGCGGTTATGTTCACGAGGGCGACACTCCTCCGGAGAAGTGCCCGGTATGTAATGCACCGGCATCAAAGTTTAACAAGCAGGACGAGGGTATGTCCTGGGCAGCAGAGCACGTTGTAGGCG
>CALBHM010000349.1 GCA_937892835.1 uncultured Ruminococcus sp.
CGTCCTCTTTTTTGGAGGACTACAATATGGTATGTAATTACAATAACGTTATAGCGATGAAGCATGGAATCAATACAGCCCTTGTTATGGGTTATATAAACTTCTGCCTCAATGATCCGACGCTTGTGGTTGACGATCAGCCTTGGATAAGAATCACAAACGAGATGTTTATTGCCGTATTTCCTTTTATGGGAGAAAAGGCAGTCAGAAACGCTGTAAATAAACTGAGAAAAGCTAATATTATATCGGTTAAACAGTTCAAAAGAGTACATTTTGATCACGCTAACTTTTACTCATTAACCGACTACGGAAGATCAATTATGTGGGAAAATGACGAAGTGAGGTGAAGAATGGTGAATGATGTCGGCAAAGTTGAAAAGTCAGGAAAAAAGAATTGAATGCGTTAAATGCAGATACAGACACGGAAATGTATGCAACATATGCTGGAAACAGGTGTATGAAAAATTCAGAGAAAAGGAGGAAAAAGCAAATGGCGAAACCGATGAACGAAACACAGAAGAGAGTCAGGGTGATTGAAAAACTCATTTCTTTAGACATTACTGACGAAGAAAAGGTAAAGAAACTTACTCCTAACGGATTGCTTAAATCCGATAATATCAGCTTCGAGGAAGTGCTGCTCATTTATGAATTACAGGAATCAGTAAAGAAAAACAGGGTGTTCTCTTTCCTTGCAAAGAAAGATGATTGAGAGGTGATAACCGATGGCAAGTAAATTGCAGATTATCACAGAGATGTTTAACAGGGAAATATTAAAAGTTGCGGGAAGTTATGAGGATTGGACATCATTCTTGAGGTGTGCTTCCAATAATTTCAAATATGATTTTGCCGATCAGGTTCTAATATATGCCCAGAGACCCGATGCGACTGCGTGTGCCGAAATAGAAGTGTGGAACAAGAGAATGAACCGATGGGTAAACAGGGGTGCAACAGGCATAGCGCTCCTCGATTATTCCGGTAACAGTCAGAAACTACGATATGTATTCGATGTTTCCGATACCAATTCATATTACGGCTATGAAGTTTCCCGTTGGAAAGTTAAAGAGCGATATCACGACGAAATAGCGCAGGCGCTGATAAACTCATTCGGCGAGGTTGCCGAGGGTGAACTCGAAAGTGTAATTGATGATACTGCGAGAAATATGGCGGAAGAAAATGTTATTGATTATATCGCCGCATTGAAAGAAAGTGCAGACGGCAGCTTCTTGGAAGATCTTGACGATGATAACATAAAGGTTATTTTCAGCAATATACTCTCCGGCAGTATCGGATATATGATGATGACAAGGTGCGGATTTAATGCCGACGATTTCTATGATTTTGAAGATTTTAAGGATATTTTCAATTTCAATACCCCTTCGACGGTTATTTCAATGGGTGTTGCCGTAAGTGATATTGCGGAAATGGGACTTCGTGAAATCGAAATCACCGTAAAGAATATTCAGAAAAATGAGCAAAAGCGAAATCGCACGTTTGTCAAAGCAAAAGAAACCGAGTATGATGAGGTTGCAAAAGAAAAAACACATACCGAAAGGAGCAATGAAAATGGCACAGATGAATTACAGACAAGTGGGGGATTACAGGATTCCAAACCTGACATTACCGACAGAGGAGAACATTACTCTTGGAAAGTACGGTATGATGAGAAAGAAGTTTCTGGCGGAGCACAGGAAAGTTTACTTCACTCAGCTGATAGCGAGGGGAGAGCTTACGAGGACTCTCAGGGAAACGGAACAGCAGGCCCGGAAAATGGCGGAACAGCTGACAGAACAGATGATGAAGTTGCAGAAAGTGACGGAATTACTCAAGGAGAGCAACTCGATGAAATGGGTTCAGATGATGAACAACATTCGTTCTACGGTGGAGGAAACAGTCCTTCGGGAACTGATTTACAGTTAAGCGGGCACAACTTTGACGCTCGTTGGAACGGTATTGAATATTTCTACCAAGACAAACAGAAAAACGAGCTGATAAGAACATACCTCAGCTTGCATACAGATGAAATTGCTGCGTTCTATGAAAGTCATTCTGACAGTAAAGAACGCAGTGATTTTATTATGTCTTTCTTTAATTCAGCACCGTATGAAATGGCACTTTCAAACGGTGTTAAAGCGGGTTTCGAAGCATATTCCGATGCTGTCAGATTATGGCGTGATGACGGTACGGAACTTCGTGAAGCTTGGGAGAGATGGTTTCAGATTGAACGTTCGGTTTACGGTATGATATTGCTTGAGGAATGGACAGAGCCACAGGCATTGCTTCTGCCGAGTGTGGATAATCAGCTCGATTTTCTCGACACGAAGGTAAAGGACGGCGTTCTGCTTTTGCCGCAGGCTGCTGTTGATTATGTACTTGGTGCAGGAAGCGGTTTCAGCGAGGGCAAAATGTGTATTTACCGTCAGTTTACCGAAAGCCTTTCAAAGGAAGATAACATTCGTTTCTTAAAAAATGAGTACGGAACGGGTGGAGGCAGCGACGCAATTCCCGGCACAGGCTATTGGGAAAGCCACGACGCAAAGGGTATCGAAATATCTGATCATTACAGTGTTCCCGAAAGACGAACACTGCTTAAATGGAACTACGTTGAGAAACGAATATCCGAGCTGATTAAAATTGACAGATATCTTAATGCAAAAGAAAAGGAAATGTATCCGCAGTGGCTTGATAAGATGCTTCTTGAAGAAACTGAAAGGGTGGAAGTAAAAACCAACAGGGAAATCCTGTCGTTAGAACCTAAAGAATACAGATATGAATACCATCTTGGAGATACGGTATATTTAGGAGCGGACGAATATACTATTATATCTTTTGATGAAGAAAAAGTGATTCTAAATGACACAAAGTTCCCATTGTTTAATAAGGAGATATATAGAGCGGAGTTTGATCGAAAGGTTAAAGAAAATTCGATGAACAGCCATCTTAGAGTTGAAATAAGACCTGTTCAAGAAGAAGCAAAAGAGACAACCAATAAGCTGTTATATCAGGATTATGCAGAGATAAAAGAAAAAAATCCCGATAATATCCTGTTTTATCAGGTTGGGGATTTTTTTGAAGCTATGAATGACGATGCAGTGACCGTTTCAAAAGCACTTGATCTTACGCTGACGTCCAGAAGAATAGATAATAATAAGAAAATCCCGATGTGCGGATTCCCGCAGCACAGACTTGAAACATATATCAATATGTTAAACGATCGGGGATTTGATGTTTCTGTCAGTTCTCTTGAAAACGGAGAAAGAAAAACCGTGTCCGTTATTTCACAAAACAAGGAAGATCCCGTAGAGAGCAAGCCCGTAGGAAAAATTGATTATCTGAATTCGGACGGAACGGTTCGTGAAAGTATTGAATATACAAGTGAATCCCGATTTGTGAACGATATTAAGGAAGAAAACTTTTTCGACGAGCCAATGTCGGTATATGTGTATTCAGATAAGGACGGCAATTCGATATCAACCGATTTTGCAAAAAATCTTGCAAATGATTTAAAAGGATTTGAAGTAATACCGAGTCCGTATCTTGAGGAAGAACCGATAAACAATGAGATTATCGGCAGGGAAGTAATTATTGACGGCGACAGCTATATAGTCGAAAGTGTTTCTCGAAAGTCGGGGGACGTTTCAATGAGAGATACTTCCTCAATTTATCCGATAAACAGGGTGGAGAAAGTTGGTTTTGTTCGTGAACATCTTGCTCCGATAACGAAAGAAGAATTTAAGGAAGAACATGTATTTTCTCCGCCGACTTGGGAAGAAACAAAGGAGAATACTTCCACTGCTTTTCAGACTGTTCCGGAAAGCGAAAAACATAATTTTTCAATTACGGACGATAATTTGGGCATAGGAGGCCCGAAAGAGAAGTTCCGAAACAATATGGCGGCTGTAAATCTTTTGCATGAGCTTGAATTCGATAACCGTCTTGCAACACCCGAAGAACAGGAGATATTGTCAAAATATGTCGGCTTTGGAGGACTTGCAGACGCTTTTGATGAAAGCAAAGAAGCTTGGTCGGATGAGTATAAAGAACTTATTGTA
The DNA here is from genome assembly GCA_937892835.1 of uncultured Ruminococcus sp. Classification (GTDB taxonomy): domain Bacteria; phylum Bacillota; class Clostridia; order Oscillospirales; family Acutalibacteraceae; genus CAG-488. The sequence goes on from CALBHM010000349.1 coordinate 4,050, forward strand.
ACACTCTCTCCCGATGAATATGCGTCGGCAAGAGAAAGCACATTGACGGCTTTTTACACTCCTCCCGTTGTTATCCGTGCAATGTATGATGCACTTCAAAATATGGGGTTCAGTGACGGTAATATCCTTGAACCCTCGTGCGGAACTGGTCATTTTATCGGTATGCTTCCGCAAAGTATGCAAAACAGCAAGTTCTACGGCGTGGAGCTGGACAGTATTTCCGGGCGGATTGCCCGGCAGCTTTATCAGAAATCCAACATTGCCGTTCAGGGATATGAAAAAACATCGCTCCCCGACAGCTTTTTTGATGTTGCGATCGGCAATGTCCCGTTCGGTCAGTTTAAGGTTGTTGATAAGAAATATGACAAGAATAATTGGCTGATTCACGATTATTTCTTCGGCAAGACCCTTGATAAAGTACGCCCCGGCGGTATCATTGCCTTTATAACCTCATCGGGTACGATGGATAAAAAGAACCCTGCCGTCAGAAAGTATATTGCACAAAGAGCGGAACTCCTCGGTGCCGTTCGTTTGCCGAATATCACTTTTAAAGCCAATGCGGGAACGGAAGTTACCTCCGATATAATCTTCTTGCAAAAGAGAGATACGATTGTCAACGATGAACCCGATTGGGTCTTTCTTGACCGTGATGAGAACGGAAACGAAATGAATAAGTATTTTGTCGATAACCCAGAAATGGTTCTCGGCGAAATGGTTATGGAAAGTTCTCAGTTCGGTCAGTCATTAACCTGTAAACCTTATGAGGACAGAGATCTTTCAGATCTTTTATCTGAAGCAATACAGAATATTCATGCGGATTTTTCCGAACTTGATGTTTCCGAAATAGACGAGATCGAGGACAATTCAATTCCTGCTGACCCTGATGTTAAAAATTTCAGCTTTACGGTTGCGGACGGCAAAATATATTACCGTCAAAACAGCAGAATGAATCCCGTTGATGTTTCGGCAACCACCGAGAACAGAATTAAGGGAATGATTAAAATCCGTGATTGTGTAAGAGAGCTAATACGGTTACAGACAGATGATTTTCCCGACAGCAGCATTAAGTCGGAACAGAATAAACTTAATTATATATATGACTCGTTTACAAAGAAATACGGACTTCTCAATTCAAGGGCAAACAGGCTTGTATTTTCCGATGACAGTTCATATTGCCTTTTGTGTTCACTTGAAATAATCGGTGAAAACGGTGAATTGAAGCGTAAGGCGGATATGTTCACCAAAAGGACAATTAAGACCCACGTCAAAGTAACCGCCGTTTCGACGGCAAGTGAGGCGTTGGCGGTGTCTATCGGAGAAAAGGCAAGAGTAGATATGCCGTTTATGTGTGAACTGACAGGAAAGTCAGAACAGGAAATCTTTGAAGAACTTAAGGGCGTTATATTCTTAAATCCCGAATACACTTCCGAATACGGTCACGAAGAAAAGTATCTTACCTCCGATGAATATTTATCGGGTAATGTAAGACAGAAACTTGAATTGGCAAAAAGAACGGCGAAACTTTATCCCGAGGACTATAACATAAATGTTGAGATGCTCGAAAAGGTACAGCCGCAAGATTTGTCTGCGAGTGAAATATCGGTTCGTTTGGGAGCTACATGGCTTCCGCCCGATGATGTTCAGAACTTTATATTTGAGCTGCTGCAAACACCGCGTTATGCACAATGGAATATCAAGGTTCATTATTCGGAATATACTGCCGAATGGAACATCGAAAACAAGAATTATGATAAATCCAATGTTATGGCGAACAGCACATACGGAACAGAAAGAGTAAATGCTTACAAGATTATCGAGGAAACTCTTAACCTAAAAGACGTTCGTATTTTTGATTATGTTGAAGATGTAAACGGTAACAAGAAGCCTGTTCTTAACAAAAAAGAAACTGCAATCGCTCAGGGTAAGCAGGAGATGATAAAGCAGGCTTTTCAGGATTGGATATGGAAAGATCTCGAACGCAGGGAACGCCTTGTCAGAAAGTATAACGACTTGTTCAATTCAATGAGGGCGAGAGAGTATGACGGCAGTCATATTACTTTCAGCGGAATGAACCCCGAAATATCTTTGCGGCCGCATCAGATAAATGCCGTTGCACGAATTATGTACGGCGGAAACTCTCTTCTTGCACACGTTGTTGGCGCAGGCAAGACCTTCGAAATTGTTGCGGCGGCGCAGGAGAGTAAAAGGCTCGGTCTTTGCAATAAATCCCTGATTGTTGTTCCGAATCATCTTACGGAGCAATGGGCTTCCGAGTATTTACAGCTTTATCCGTCAGCTAATATTCTTGTTGCCACGAAGAAAGATTTTGAAACCAAGAACCGAAAAAAGTTCTGTGCAAGAATTGCAACAGGGGACTATGACGCAGTAATTATCGGCCATTCACAGTTTGAAAAAATACCTGTTAGCATTGAACGACAGCAATATATGCTGCAAAAACAGATTGATGAAATAACCGATGGAATAACTCAGGTTAAAGCTAACCGAGGAGAAAGATTTACGATAAAACAGCTTGAAAAAACGAAAAAATCCTTGCAGGTCAAACTCGATAAACTCAATGACCAAAGCAGAAAAGATGATGTTGTAACCTTTGAAGAATTGGGCGTTGACAGGCTTTTTGTGGACGAGGCGCACAGTTTTAAGAACCTCTTTTTATATACAAAAATGAGAAATGTCGGAGGTATAGCTCAGACGGAAGCGCAGAAGTCATCGGACTTATTTATGAAGTGTCGGTATCTTGATGAGGTTACGGGAAGCAAGGGCGTTATCTTTGCAACAGGCACTCCGGTATCCAATTCAATGGTTGAACTTTACACTATGCAAAGGTATTTGCAATACGAAACTTTGGCGGAAAGAAACCTACAGCATTTTGATGCGTGGGCGTCTACTTTCGGAGAAACCGTTACGGCAATTGAGCTTGCGCCGGAGGGCACGGGATACAGATCGAAAACACGGTTTGCGAAGTTCTATAACCTGCCTGAGTTAATGATGATGTTTCGTCAGGTTGCGGATATTCAAACGGCGGACATGTTAAATCTGCCCGTACCGAAAGCAGTTTATCATAATATTGCTGTAAAGCCGACCGATATTCAAAAGGAACTTGTTGCCTCATTGTCCGAAAGAGCGGAGAAGGTAAGGAAAAAGATGGTTGATTCAAGTGTTGACAATATGCTACTGATTACCAACGACGGCAGAAAATTGGCACTTGATCAAAGACTTGCAAATGAAATGCTGCCCGATGATCCGAACAGCAAGGTGTCTGCTTGTGTAAACAATGTTTATGAGATATGGGAGAAAACATCCGAGCAAAGCTCTACTCAGTTGATCTTTTGCGATCTCTCAACTCCCCATAATGACGGCAGGTTTAATGTCTACGACGATATTCGTAAAAAGCTGATATCTAAGGGCGTGCCGGAGAATGAGATAGCATTTATTCACGATGCGGACAGTGAGGCGAAGAAGAAAGAATTGTTTTCAAAAGTCCGCACGGGAAAGGTTCGTGTTCTGATCGGCAGCACTGCAAAGATGGGTGCCGGTACGAATGTACAGCAGAAATTGATTGCAATTCATCACACCGATTGTCCTTGGCGACCCGCTGATCTCCAACAGCGTGAGGGAAGAATTATACGGCAAGGCAATGAAAATCCCGAAGTTAATATATACAGTTATGTCACCGAAGAAACTTTTGACGCCTATTTATATCAGCTTGTAGAGAATAAGCAGAAGTTTATCGGTCAGATTATGACTTCAAAATCGCCTGTGCGTTCAGCGGAAGATGTTGACGAGCAGGCACTTTCTTATGCCGAGATTAAAGCTCTTGCAACAGGTAATCCGTATATAAAAGAGAAAATGGATTTGGATGTTGCTGTGTCAAAACTCAAGCTGTTAAAGCAGAACCATTTGAGTCAGAAGTATGCTCTTGAGGATAAGATTATAAAGTTCTATCCGCAGGAGATAAAACGCTTTCAAGAACGAATTGATGGATATAACTCAGATATTGAAAGAGCAAAAAATAACACAATTCTCAATGATGACGGGTTCTCCGATATGGTTATTGAAGATGTATCTTATTCCGAAAAGAAGGCTGCCGGAACAGCGATACTTGCCGCTTGTAAGGCTATGACTTCGCCCGAACCGAAAGAGATTGGATCATATCGAGGCTTTAAATTGGAACTGTCATTTGAAACTTTTGAAAAGCAATATGTATTAACTCTTGTAGGTTCACTGCGTCATTCCGTTCCGCTCGGCGCAGATATTTTCGGAAATATATCCCGTATAGATAATATGATCTCATCTTTGCCGGATAAAATGGCAGGCTGTAAAGAACGACTTGCCGATACGAAAAATCAGCTTGAAAATGCAAAGACGGAAGTCGAACGACCGTTTCCGCAGGAAGAAGAACTCTCAAAAAAGAATGAACGTTTAGCCGAACTTAACGCATTGCTTGATATGAATCATACGGAAAATGAGATTGCTGATGGAGAAGCTGAAAATGTTTGTGCTGTAAAAAATATGGATAGAGACATTGCAAGGTGAAATATGCAGTAATGTTTCAGCCCGATTTTTATTATAAGGAGTTGATATAAATGACGCTTGAACAGTTAAATACAGCACTTTATGAAAAGGTGTATGCAGAACAACAGGAGTTCATAAGTTTATTAAAAACCATGACTCCCGAAAATATTATTCAGTATGCTTATGAACTTGTTATCCGTGAGGATATATTGTTATCACTTGAAGAGAACGATCTTGAGGCAAAACAGTGTAAAGCTCTTTTGAGAGAAAAGAAACCCCTTGATAAATTGTTCCTTGCTTGGGAGAAACACGAAGGTGAACATATGAATGAAATTCGTGATTGTATTGAGAATAAGGCAAATGAACTTATCAACGTTACAAGGATCAAATCAGAGAGGGACAGCAGATAGCATACAGAATTATTGAAGGAGGTTGCTTATAGATAATGAATAAATATGAAGTTACAATCACAGAAACGCTGGAAAGAAAGATTGAAGTTGAAGCAGAAAGTGCCGAAGAAGCACAGCGTAGGGTAAAAGAAGGTTGGGAGAACAGCGATTACATTCTTTTACCTGATGACTTTTCTGACGTTAATTTCTCAACGAAAGAGATCAGCAATCAAAAGATAAAAGTTGTTTTACTTGAACCCGGGAAGATGGCAAGAACGGCAGAAATCGGAACTTCACTTAAGAATTTACAGGATATAGTCGGCGGATATATTGAGACCGCTCATTTTTTTGATGAACCTGTTTGTTTAGTCTGTAATGAAGAAGGAAAAATTCGGGAACTGCCTATTAACAGAGGCATATACGACAAAAACAAGAAACTTATTGATGTTATTGTCGGAACAGCTTTTATCTGTGACTGCTCCGGTGAAGAATTCGGAAGCTTATCCGATGAACAGATTAAGAAGTACACTAAAGAACTTATGTACCCGGAAAAATTCTATTTTAACGGCAATGAAATTGTAGGAAAAAAGTTTAATCCTAATAACAGAGAACATGAAAGGTGATGTTTAAAATGAAAAAATTTAAGGTTGTGGTACTTCATACAATCGTGTATGAAGTTGATGTTAACGCTGCTTCAAAAGAGAAAGCGGAGAACAAGGTCAAGGATATTGACGTGAACACAAATATACTTGATCAGACGGACAAATTTGATTTCCTTGCGGCATATCAGGCTTATGAATGTGATGACGATGATGAACTTACTGACGACGAGGACGAATTTGGCGATGAAGAATGTCAACCTGACTGATCGAATCAAGACGTCAATGCCGTTGGCATTAGTCTTAGCAAGCACTGAATTTGTACGGACAAATTCGCTTGTTAAGGGTTGTAACCCCTAACACCCCATAAAGAAAAGGGGAGTATCAGATGAGAAAAAGAAATATTAGATTTGAATTGTGCCTTAATGAAGAAGAAAATATATGTCTCAATGAATTATGTCATAAAACTCGTTTGAATAAATCTACTTTTATTCGTTATCTTATTTTAGGGTATAAACCAGCCGAAGCTCCTCCGATAGAATACAAAGTGTTAATCAGGGAATTGAGAGCAATCGGCAACAACATAAATCAGCTGATCGTTATTGCAAGAAGCAACGGGATTTTGAATGTCTCGGAACTCAGAAAGCATTTAGATGAGCTTGATCTTATTGAAGATAAAATGCACGAAGCGTTCGATTTTAGGAAATAAGAATGGCAATAGTATTTATTAAAGATATTAAAAGCCGTCTTGACAGAACCATTGCATATATTGACAACGAGCAAAAGATAAAGAACGAAAACTACGAAGAAGCATTTTTAGACTTGCATAATGCACTTGATTATACGGTGGATGATCTGAAAACAGAGCAAAAGTTTTTCGTTGACGGTATAAATTGCAGAGCTGAAAACGCATACAAAAAGATGTCGGAAACGAAAAGAGAGTATGATAAAACAGGCGGTATATTGGGCTTTCATATAATCCAATCGTTTTCACCGGGAGAGGGTACACCGCAAATGATACACGAACTCGGAATGGAGTTTGCACGTCGAGCGTTCGGCGAAAGATTTGAAGCTGTGGTAGCAACACACCTCAATACCGATTGTCTCCATAATCATATCGTGCTTAACTCCGTTTCTTTTATGGACGGGAAGAAATATTATGATACAAAAGGAAGCTATGCAAAATTAAGAGAGATCTCCGACGACCTGTGCCGTGAATACGGTCTGTCCGTAATTGAAAACCCAAAGGAACGAAGTCATAAAAGTTACGATCTATACCAAGCAGAGAGGAACGGAGAATGGACAAAGGACTCAATTATTCGTCGTGATATTGATGAGTGTATTTTGAAAACAACCAGCCCGAAAGCGTTTTACAAAGAAATGAACAAACTCGGATACGGGTTCAACTTTAGCCGTAAATATCCAATTATAACACACCCGAATTTTGAAAGACCGAGAAGAATGAAAACGCTCGGAGAAGATTATACACCTGAAAGAATTGAAGAAAGGATTTTATCAAAGTGGCAGAAATATGATATTGAAATTCCTCAGCAAGATAATCTTGTTGAGGAATTTTTTAAACCGCTGTCACGACCGACATATAAACAGGTGTATGTTTCTTTTGTTACTGTTGTTAAGTATGTCAAGAAAAATCCCAATACAAACAGGGGACTTGATAAGTTCCTGATTGATGAAATGCGAAAACTCGATAAGCTCATTGAACAGCAAAACCTATTATGTGATAACGATATTGAAACATCGGAGCAGCTTGCCGATTACAAATTGTCCTGTAATAACGAACTCTCGGAATGTGACGAGGCGAGAAAACGGCTTCGGAATATGCTGAGAGTTGCAATCAGAAAAGGTGACGAAAAGGAAATCCAAGAAATAAAAGAGTCAATTTCCGATTTAACAGAGCGAATGAAAATTCTGAGGAAGCAAATTCACATTTGCAGACGAATAGAAGATAACGAACCTAAAATTGAAGATAAGATTAACGAGATTATGAATGATAAAGAAAGAAAGGAGATGACGACAGATGAACGCTTCAGGCGACGCAGCAGAACAGATGGTCAGGATGTCCCTTCAGGGCGTTGAGGTTGCCGGTAAGTTGTCTATGGACGGTGCCGAAAGACTTGTTAAACTGATATTGTCTGCACTCAAAGATACAAAACGCACCAAGGGCAGAGCCTCACTTAATACAATGCTTAAATCAAGACAGCCCATAAAAGTTTTTGAAATCAAGGATAAAGAACTTAAAAAGTTTTGTCAGGAAGCAAAGAAATACGGCGTTATGTATCATGTGCTTAAAGACAGAGACAAGAATGACGGTAAGTGCGATATTATGGTTCGTGCCGACGATTCATCAAAGGTAAACAGAATATTTCAGCGGTTTAATCTCGGCGTCAATAATAAAGCTACTATCAGAGCCGATATTGAAAAGTCAAAACAGGATAAAGAAAAACAGTATCCTACCAAGAGTGCGGAAGATAAGTTCTTAGATGAACTTTTCAAGAAACCGCAGCAGGTCGAAAAGGGATATATAGAAAACCCTTCTGTGGCAAAGACGGAAAGATCCCGTCCGTCAGAGCATACCTCCGGAGTCAACGATTACCGACGCCGTACAAGGGATGAGAACTCTTCAAGACCTTCGGTTAAAAAACAGATCGAAGAGCTTAAAGAAGAAAAGAGAAAGACATCGAAGTCAAAGAAAACGATGCAGAAATCAAAATCAAAAACGAAAGGAGCAAAGACAAATGACAGAACTCGATAACTTGTTCGATAACGAAAATACGCAAACCGGAAATGAGTTTTCAAAAGAAGAATGGATAAAGCAGAAAATCGAAAGCCGTGAAGAGGCTTATGTAATGCTTGAAATCGCAACCGAGGAACTCAACAACCCCGATACTGTTATGTCATATCTGGATATCCAGAGCAGATTTGACAGATACTCGGTAAGCAATTCGCTTCTTATTGCATATCAAAATCCCGATGCAACAAGAATTTGCGATTCAAAGACGTGGCAGAAAAACAATGTGCGAATTAACAAGGGAGAAAAAGGAATTGTTATTCTTGAACCCGGGAAGCCGTACACAAGAGATGACGGCAGAACAATAACACCTTACAACGCAAAGAAGGTGTTTGATATCTCACAGACCAATGCGGCGCAGAGAACACCGAGAACCAAAATGCCCGATGCACGAGTCGTTATAAAGGCTCTTATCAGAACCTCTCCCGTTCCTGTTGAAATCAGTTCTCAGCTTCCGAAAGAAACAAAAGCGATTTATCAGCCGGGTGCTAAGAAGATATTTATTAAGCAGGGATTGGACGGTGATGAAATTTTTCGTGCCCTTTCAAAAGAGATTGCTTTTGCAAAACTCGATAACGGCAGCTTTAACCGTAATAACCTTGAATTTACCGCACAGGCTGTTTCATATATTGCAACATCGAGAGCGGGTTATACTCCCGAACCGATTACCGCTGTAAGCGACAAATTTCTGTCACTTGAAGTTAAAGACAAAAGAGCCGAGCTTGCAGTCATCCGTGAAAATGCAAACTCAATTTCACACACAATAAATAAAGCGCTTGAATCTATGAATAAGGAACACACAGAAAGATAAGGCGGTGAACTTGTGGGTGAAAAAAGAGTTTTAACCGTTGATGATTTTGAACATAACCTTATGCTGAACGGTATTAACGAATACCGTAATATGCTGCTTGAACAGGAATTGCCGACAGACGATGTTGACGATTTGCTCTTAAAGGTTCTTGACGCACCTCTTCAAAAAAGAAGGAGGTTTGAACGTGAGGACAGATAAGCTGTCGAAAACAAATGTCATACTGTATGCCTGCGGCTTAATTCCTGTAATATGGTGTGCACTGCTTATCGCTCCGTATCTTGGCGGCGGATTGGTCGAAATAATCAGAAATTTGTCGGTTGCTTTCGGCAATCCCTTTAATATTTCCGTTTGTGAGGACAGCCTAAAAACTGTCCTCATTTTTGTTATGGGATATATTCTCGGTATCGGTATTTATCTTTCAAGCGAAAAGAACTATCGACGACGGGAAGAACACGGCTCGGCAAAATGGGGTAAGGCGGAAACAATTAAGAAGAAGTATATGGATGCCGATAAAAGTGAAAACAAAATCCTTACTCAAAATACCGCAATCGGCATTGACGGAAGAAAGCACAGACGAAATCTAAATGTCTTAGTCTGCGGCGGTTCGGGAGCAGGTAAAACAAGGTTTTATGCAAAGCCGAATATTATGCAGGCGAACACATCGTTTATTGTTCTTGATCCCAACGGGAAAGAAGTTTTAGGATATATATTGCAAGCAGTCCATTGAATATGGCTGCGAATAAAAAACGGAAAGGAGGTCAGAAAGTGCCTAAAATCAGGGATTTTGATAGAGTTACAGCCCTCTATGAAAGGCTATCCAAGGATGATGAGCAGCAGGGCGAATCAAACTCGATACTGAATCAAAAGAGATTGCTCGAAGATTTTGCCCGTAAAAGCGGCATGACGAACATCAAGCATTTTACCGATGACGGTTACACAGGGCGTAACTTCAACCGTCCCGGATTTCAGGCAATGCTTGCAGAAGCCGAAGCCGGGAAAATCGGCACGATTATCGTCAAGGATATGAGCCGTTTCGGCAGAAACTATCTTGAAGTCGGCTTTTATACCGAGATACTGTTCCCCAAAAAGCAGATACGCTTCATCGCTATCAATAACAGCGTGGACAGCGACAAGCCGCAGGATAACGACTTTACCCCGTTCCTCAACATAATGAACGAGTGGTATGCCAAGGACACCAGCAACAAGATAAAGTCCATCTTCCTGTCCCGTATGAACGATGGAAAACGCTGCTCCGGCAGCATTCCCTACGGCTACAATCGACTGCCCGAAGATAAGCAGACCTTGGTGGTCGATCCTGTTGCTTCTCAGGTGGTAAAACACATCTTTGCGCTTGCGGCAGAGGGCTTGACACCTCCGGCAATCGCAAGACAGCTAACAGAGGAAAAGGTGCTGATTCCATCGTCATACACCCTCCAATATCACCCCGAACAATGCAACCGAAAAGCAGATTACGGCTGCACAAACTGGAACGCAAATACGGTCAGGGAGATTTTAAGCCGACAGGAATATCTCGGTCATACGGTGCTGAGAAAAACCATCGGAACGAATTTTAAGACCGATGAACGCCGCTTTGCCACCGATGAGGAACGCCTTGTATTTGAGGACACCCACGAGCCTATCATTGACGGCGAGCTTTGGGAGCGGGCGCACAAAGGCTTGAAACACGCTACACGCCGTATAAAGGAAGGGACGCACCAAGAGGAATGCTTACTGCCCGGCCTTGTGTATTGCGCTGATTGCGGCAGTAAGATGTCTTATCAAACGAACTACTACAAAAGCGGTGAACCCTATCACTCGTTCCGATGCAGCAGCTACGGAAACAGAACCGTGAACTGCACCATCCATCATATCAGCGATAAAGTCCTTTATCAGTTGGTGCTGCGCTCTATCCAACGCCTTTCAAGCCACATTATCGCAGATGAGCGTGGCTTTGCCGAAGAATTGAAAAGCAAATGGGAAGCACAGGCGAACGGCAAACCGCAAAAGCAAAAGGAAGAACTTCAGACAATCAACCGCAGACTGAATGAGCTTGACCGTCTGATTGGAAGCCTTTATGAGAATTTCATTTCAGGTCTGCTGCCCGAAAAGCAGTACAAGTCCCTGATGAAAAAATATTCTGCTGAGCAGGACAGCCTTGAGAGCCAAGTGTCGGAAATTCAGGAGAAGCTGGAGCAAACGAAAGCGTCCTCTGCTCATATCGGTAGGTTTATCAGGCTCATCAAGAAGTATAAGCAGCCCGCAGAGCTGACAAAAGAGATGGCGTGTGAGCTGATTGATAAAATCGTTGTTCACGAAGCCGTGGGCAAGAAGCCGAATCGACAGCAGCAGGTGGACATCTACTATAACTTCATCGGGCAGTTTGACCTCCCACTTTCCGAAAAGGAAATTGCCGAAGCAAGACGGAAATCTGAACGGGAAACAGCAGAAAAAGCCAAGCGTAAGAAAAGCCGACAGCGTGAGCGCAATGTTGCTTATCAAGCCAAAGCCAAGGAGGAACGCTGGGCGGCAAATGATGGGCATAAGTACCCGAAGCGTGTGTGCGAACAATGCGGAAAAGAGTTTTATCCGAACAGCACAAGGCAGAGATTTTGCAATACTGACTGTACAAAAGCCCATCAGCAGGCAGAAAAAGAGAAGAAACGCTTTGCCGAAAAGGGAGAGCACACCTTCCGTCAAAAGGTCTGCAAGATTTGCGGCAAGCCCTTCTGGCCGTCCAACGGTCAGGAGGTGCTATGCTCCGAGGAATGTAAGGCAATCAACCGCAGACAAAAACAGCTTGCCTATTATCACCGAAAGCAATCCGTGCGGAATGCCGGAGAAGCAATATAATTCAAGGAGGACGACACAATGGAGAAATTCATTACAGACGAAAGGACAGGCTTGCGTTATGAGCTTGTCGGGGACTACTATCTGATTGCCGGAGAGGACGAGCCGGAGGGCAGACCCATCGGTGTTTGGGGACAGCGACACCTGCGATATATCCGCAAGCACAAAGTCGGTCTGTATGCCGAGCTGCTGACCACCGGCAAACTGAACGATTACCTTGCAGACCTTAACGAGCAGGCAGAAGCAATGTTCTCTCGGCTGGTAAAGCAGCTTTCCGAAAAAGAGGGCGTAACGGAAGTCCTCAAAGCGGAAAATCAAATGCTGTGGGTGCAAAGGATGAACAACATCTGCAGTGCTGCTATGGAAATCGTGGCAAACGATTTGATTTACTGTTAGGAGGACGGCTATGAAGGTCAAGCTGGATGATTACGAGGTGCGGGTGCTGATAAACGGCTTGGTGCAGCAGCACAGAAGCTATGATACAGAAACCAACAGTCAAATTGACGCCCTCGCCCTCCGCTTGTGCGACATGGCGGAAGCAATGAAGCCGGGACGAAAGAAGAAAATCCCTTTTGAGCCGGTAGAAATCAGAGTGATTCGTCAGTGCCTTATGGAATGGAGAAATCGAGAGATACGGGCGAAAAGGTGCGGTGCTGTGGATGCCTTAAATGAACTGCTGATACAGTTTACCTGCTAAAGAGA
>CALBHM010000350.1 GCA_937892835.1 uncultured Ruminococcus sp.
TGTAGATAAGATCTCTGTCCCACGAGCAGGCGGTTGTAACCGCAGTCGGGAAGCAGGTTGCCGGGTAGCTGTTGCCGATTCCGACCTTTTTGTTTTCTGCGTTCTGCTTTCTCAGACCGTGAGGGCCGTCGCAGACCATAATCTCGGGAAGTCCGAGTCTCTCAATGCTTTTGAGATGCCAGAAATCCTTACCCGAGGAAAGCGACGCTTTTTCTTCAAGCGTCATTTGTGAAATCAAATCCTTGTGTTTTAACATTCAATTCACTCCTCGTCATTTATTACAGTTTCGTTTATTTCCAATAATGCGTCGGCCTGAGCCGAATCAATTTCTTCAACATTTTTGAGCTTCTTCTGAATAATCCTGTTCCTGTCCTGAGCTTCGGTAAGCGATTTTCCTGCTTCGTCGATTTTCTTTTTGGCTTTATCGAGGACAATACCGAATTTGTCATACTGCACTTTTGCAGCCGACAGAAGCTTTCTTACCTCGTTTGCTTTCTCGTTTATCGCAACGGCCTTGAAGCCCATTGAAAGCGAATTGAGTAATGCAATTATAGTTGTCGGACCCGCAATCATGATATTCTCACGCTGAATTTTGTCGATTATACCCGAGTTTGACGAGGTAATCTCGGCATATAAGCCCTCCGTTGCAAGATAGAGAATTGCAAACGGCGTTGTGTCCGGTACGTGGATATATTTTGTAATTGTCTTTGCCTCGTGAAGAACCCTGTCCTCGAGAGCTTTTCTCGCCGAGGCAAGAGCCTGTGCATCGGCATTATCCGCCGCCTCGCAAACTCTGCGATAATCCTCCATCGGAAATTTTGAATCTATCGGCAGATAGGTATATTTCGACGAATCGTCACCAGACGGAATTTTGACAGCGAATTCAACGACATCTCTCGAACCGGCTGTCGGCGAATAGTTCTTGACATACATGTTCGGAATAGTCTGATCGAGTATGCCCTCTAACTGAATTTCCGCCCATGTTCCTCTCGTCTTAACGTTTGTAAGCACCCTGTTGAGTGCCGTAACGTTCGTGGTAACTCCCGTTGAAAGCTCCTTCATCTCGCCGAGGGATTTATAAACATTTTCAAGCTGCTCGGAAACAGTCTTGAATGAGGAATCAAGCCTTGTTGCAAGCGTTGAAGTGAGCTTTTCGTCAACCGTCGCTCTCATCTGGTCAAGCTTCTTTTCGTTGCTCTCCTGCATCTTCGCAATAGCAGCGTCGACAACTCTCGTCTGCTTCTCATTCTGCTCCATGCTGTTGGTTCTGATAAGGTTGAGCGAATCCGTCATATCCTTATTGAGCTTAAGAAGAGTTTCATAGTTCTGACGGGTCATTGCATCAAGCTTTTCAGTCATCTGATTTAAAGAATTCGCCGTCTCACGTCTGTTGCGTTCAAATTCCTCTGCACTGTTGCCCGAATTCTGCTTCATGAGCATGAGTATCGCACCGAGCTGCTTATCAATCTGCGACGTGCCGTCATCTTCCTTAATTTTCTTTATCTGAGATAAAGTGTATATCATTATTCCGATAACGACAATCAACAAAATCAAAATTATGTATATTAAAACGTCTGACATCTTACCACTCCAAGATATAGTTTAGGATTATATAATTATACCAAAATAATTAAGTATTTACAATTCATTTTCTTTTCAAAAATATCTGGTATTTTTTGTATGTATTTGCTATAATGTAATGGGTATCAATAACTGAAATTCAATTTCCTTTTCGGAGGTCTATATAATGCTTAAAAAACTTATGTCTTTGTTCCTTGCTATTGTTGCTGTGATAAGCCTTTGTGCATGCGGCGGCGACAGCTCCGATGTTCTGATACTTCCCATTGAATACGATCCGTTGTGCCTTGATCCGCAGGTTGCCGACTCCAAGGAAGCAAAGCTGATGATTGCAAACTGCTTTGAGGGTCTTGTAAGGCTCGACAAGGATTATAAAATAATTCCCGGTGTTGCCGAAAGCTGGGAGATTTCCAATGACGGCTTGACCTACACATTCAATCTCAGAAAGGACACCCACTGGAAGCTTCTCAATTCCTTTGAGGATGTGCTTCCCGAGGGATACAAGGACACATATCGTACACAGGTTATTGCCGCCGACTTTGTTTACGGCATAAGCCGTGCACTCGATCCGGCAACTCAGGCCGGTGACGCCGAGAAGCTTTTCAGCATCAAGAATGCTTCCGCCGTCAACAGCGGCAAGCAACCGACCTCCGCACTCGGAATTACGGCAAAGGACGATTTGACTCTTGTTATCACTCTTGAGCGTTCCGACCCTGATTTTCTCAGGATTCTCACCCTCCCCGTTGCAATGCCCTGCCACGAGGATTTCTTCAAAGCAACCCATGCAAAATACTGTCTTGACCTTAAATATACCTTCTGCAACGGCCCGTTCTATCTTTCAAGATGGGCGGAGGACAACACCCTTTCGATGTACAAAAACGACGAGTACAAGGGCAGCGTCAAGGTAAAACCCGACGAGCTTTATTTCTATGTCAATACCGAGGAATCCTCCGTTGTCAAAAAGATAAGACAGCGTACATACGACTGCGCCTTCCTTTCCGAAGCAGCTAAAAACGAATTGAGCGACAGCGACAAGATATCTAATTATTCTATTCAGAATATAGTTTACGGCCTTTGCTTTAACTGCTCCGATTCAGTTCTCTCCAACGAGGATATGCGTCGTGCGCTTGCAATGGTTACAAAAACAAACGAGCTGACAGCGAATTTCGATAACTCTTTCACCAAGGGCATTGTCCCGGACTGTGTCCGTTACGGCGAAAGCTCATACCGTGAGTCGGCAGGAAGCGTAAGCGGCATAGCCTACAACGAACAGCAGGCACTCACACTTTGGAAAAAAGGGCTTAAAAAGCTCGACATTACCACAGCCGAGGTTGTCGTCACCTGCACCGAGGAGAACGCTCCTCTCATGCAGCAGACAATTCAGAACTGGCAGAGAGTTTTTTCAACCTCGATTCTCGCCAAGGTTGAGGTTAAGACAACGGACCAAATCAGCACGATGATTTATAACACAAGCTACCAGGTTCTTTATCACAAAATCTCTACCGATTCCTCAACTGTTACGGATACATTGAAGAAATTTACGTCCGACAGTTCGTCTAATTTCTTCGGTTTTGCTGACAAGAATTATGACTCGATCGTTAATTCCGTTATTTCGACCTATTCCGGCGCAGCGAAGCTCACCGGATGCATAAGTGCAGAAAAGTACATTCTTGACAAAGCTGTATTCTTGCCGATGATCAGCGGATCGTCATATGCAGTTGTTAACAAAGGCGTTGACGGACTTTACTTCTCCCCTGCGTTTGAAAGCGTATGCCTGATATCCGGAGGTCACAGCTGATGAAGTCGTCGAAAAAAGCCGGTGCGGTTATATTTTGGATTCTGACCGCCGCAGTTATGGTCATTATCTTCCTGTTCTCGAGCGAGAACGGTGACGACTCAAAGGAAGTGAGCGAGAATTTACTCGAGCTTATCATTGAGTATCTCGGCAATATCGTTTCACACAATGTGCTGAGAAAAATTGCTCATTTCACGGAATATGCCGCTCTCGGATTCTGCATGAGCGGAGCGGTTTATTTTACATTCAATAAAAACAAATTTTACATTCCGTTTATCCCCTGCGTACTTTACGCAGTAAGCGATGAAATCCACCAATATTTTGTACCCGAAAGAGCCTGCCGAATTTTTGACGTTTTCGTTGATTCCTGCGGCAGCTCAACAGGAATACTGATTTTCCTACTGATAGCTTTTCTGATTCATAAGCATAAATCTAAAAAAGTGAGTCGTCATTGATTTGACAGCTCACTTTTTCATTGGTTAAATATATCTCTTTGCAAATTTGCAATTATGCTTAGATTGTATGAATCGTAATGATTACACCGCTATCCGTATCAACATTTTCAACCGTCACAGATAGACATTGAGCTGTTTTTTCGAACGTAAAATCAACCGTCTCTCCGTTTGCAGCAGCAGATATTTCATCTGCCGAAGCAACATCACGGAAACTGAAAACATATTGCCTGCTGCTCGGAATCAGTGTCAAATCGCCCTTGGCAGGACTGACGGTAAATTTTAACGTTGAGCCGTTTTCTTCAAGCTTAAGCTCCGTTTCCGCATAGTGTCCTTCCTTGTAGGCGAGGGTCTCTCCGTCATCCTCATAGAGCTTGAATGAGCCGTTTCCCCTGTAAATAAGAATTTCGAACGACTCAGGATTACCGCAGTCATTACCCGTCTTTCTGCCGTCAAGAGGAATAATCGCTCCTGCCGGTGCAAACGCAGGAATTGACGTTATATCTCGGCGAATAACCGTTTTTCCACCACGGTAAACCTCGCCGGTGAAGATATCGGTATATCTTCCCTCCGGCAGCCAAACCTCAACGGCTGCCTTGTGCGTCTTTTTATCTGCCTTATGCGTTATCGGCGCAACAACCAGCTGAGTTCCGAAATAGTATTCGTTGCCGACCTTGTACGCCTCCTCATCGTTCGGATAGGCATAATATATCGGCATTAGCAGAGGTCTGCCCTCTTTCTCAGTCAGCCTATTCATTGTGTATGTATACGGGATCATGCGATGCCTGAACCGCAAAAAATTCTTTGTAATTTTCTCCGCTTCACTGCCGAATTTCCACGGCTCCTTACTCTTGCGAGCGTCATTGACCGAATGAAAGCGCATTATCGGGCTGAACACTCCGAACTGAACCCACCTGAGATAAAGCTCATCACTGAGCTTGCCGAAATTGTGTCCGCCGATATCGTGACTCCACCAGCTGTAGCCGGCATTCGCCGCAGTCGCCGTGAAATACGGCTGAAAATCAAGCACCGGCCACTGAATTGCAGTATCGCCCGAAAATCCGAGCGGATAGCGATGAGAGCCGAAGCCTGCGAAACGTGAAAGCGTCAGCGGACGAAGCCCCTTGGACTGTCTGTCGAGACAGTAATAGTGATTGAGAAGCCAAAGCGGATCAAGTCCGTCAATTTTCGAGTTATTCCCCTGTTGCCAGTCTATCCACCAAAAATCGACGCCCTCATTTTCCATGGGCTTATTGATATACTTAAAATATCCCTCAACGAATTTCTTATCGGTAAAATCAAAATTGATCGGTTCTTTGCTTGTCTCGTCAATGCCCATATGCCTTGCAAATTCGGGGTACATGTCCTCAAAAAATCGCACGCCCTGAGCCGGGTGAACATTGAGATTCGCTCTTAGTCCCTTTTCATGAAGCGTTTTAAGAAATTCGACATGATTCGGGAAAAGCTCCGAATTCCAGCTGTAACCTGTCCAGCCGGGATTCCAAAAGCAACCGGTTATATTCGCAACGGGATTTTTCGGTTTCGGATAATCCTTAACCTTTTTGCCGAATCGCTTTTCAACGTCGACCCAGTGCCAGTCCATGTCAATACATGCCACAGTCAGCGGAATATCCTTCTTCTCAAATTTGCTCATCAAATCAAGATATTCTTCCTGAGTATAACGCCAAAATCTGCTCCACCAGTTGCCGAGACAGAAGCGAGGAATCAGCGGCGTTTCGCCCGTAATGCGGTAAAAATCCCTCAAAGCCGAAAGATAGTCGCAGCCGTAAGCGTATACATAAACATCCTGCCCAGCCTGCGAACGAGGAGCAATCGTCCCATCGGGAAGCAAGGTAAGCGAAGCCGAATCATCGGTCAGGGCAACACCGTTACGGGAGATAATTCCGTCGCCGAGCTTCACTCTGCCAAACGTTACATCGAGAGTACGGCGAGTTCCTTTTAGATTTCTGCTTTTAAACTCAGTAACAAGGCGTCCGTCACTGAGCTTGACGCTCTGCAATTTGCCGCTTTTCAAAACACAGAACTCGCATTTATCCGTCTTGATAATTATCCTGTCCGAGGCATTCTCGAAAGAGAAATTGACCTTGCCGAGATTTCTGAAAAGAACGGTTTGCGTCGGCAGGTCGCAGAATCCGCCCTTCTCGATTCTGATAAGCTCGGCTGTGATAACCGTTATACGCAAATCACCGTCAATTATAATGTTTTCGTCACAAGCAAAGCCGTCGGATTCTATCGCATATTTTTTTGCAAAGCCGTCCATTTTCTCACCTCGAACCGTTTATAATATAATCATATACTAAATAATTTTGCATGTCAATCGCATTTTAGTTCTTCGAAAAGCCATCTAAAATCCCAATTCCGAACAAATCACAAATATTTTTAAAAAATTTGTACTTTTTTTAAAAAAGACTTGATTTTTTGAAACACTGTGCTATAATATATGAGCGTTAAGAAATGCGCTGCTAGCTCAGCTGGATAGAGTGTTTGGCTACGAACCAAAAGGTCAGGGGTTCGAATCCCTTGCAGCGCGCCAAAAGAGAAGTGATACTTCGGTATTGCTTCTCTTTTATTTTTTTCTGAATCTTTGAGGGATTCGAACCCTGAGAGGGCGAGCAGCGTTAAGAAAACAGTCCTGTGGACTGTTTTTAGTTGCGAAGTGTGAGGCGGGTACTGTCGCCTGCGACGGTCGCCGAGCACGCAAGGCGGCTTGACGCCTGTATCCCTTGCAGCGTGCCAAAAAAGAAGCAATACATTTTTGTGTTGCTT
>CALBHM010000351.1 GCA_937892835.1 uncultured Ruminococcus sp.
ACAGCTGTTTATTTTTTTATATAATTTAAAAATTTTTTGAAGAATAGTGTTGACTAATATGGTAAAAAGTGGTATCATGTAGTCAAGGAAAGAAATTAAGCTGTTGCGGTCAAATAATTCAGAAAGGAGTCGCAATATGAAAAATGTTGGAATTGTAAGAAGCGTTGATGTTGCAGGAAGAATCGTTCTTCCGATCGAGATCAGAAAAGAGCTCGACATAAACAGCGAGGACAGTAAAGTTGAGATTCTTGCAAGAGGAAACGAAATTCTGATAAAAAAATATGTTCCGTCATGCATTTTCTGCCATGAGACAGATGGCTTGATCGAATTCAACGGTCAGAAAATCTGCAGAGCTTGCGCAAAGAAAATCGGCGAAGCAACAAAGAAATAAGTTAAAAAATATTAGGACTGCCGTATCGGCAGTCCTTTTTTTGTCTTATTCTTTAACTATCGAAATCGTATCAACAACATCGTTGTTATCCGTCTCATATGTCGTTACGATAAGCTTGCCGTCGGTTACATCCATAATCGAATAGCAAGGTGTAAATGACTGGAACCAAACGTCGCACTCGGGTCCGACCTTTTCGGTGTCAATTCCGTTATAGTTACTGCCCGAGGACGAGTTTGCGCTGACATAAAGTGTGCCCTTTGGGTTTGTGTAAGTGTTATTTTTAAGAACGTCGTCCGTTACCTTGTTGTTCTTCACAATGTATGAACGGCTGTAGTAATGGTCATGCCCGCTCAGGCAAATGTCGATTCCGAACTCATCAAAGAACGGCGTAATCGTTGCTCTTGTAATCTTGCTAGTGAAATACTTCGCAGCGTTTGCATCATACGGGCTGTGATGCATTGCAACAACCTTCCATTTAGCGTCCGGATAAGCCTCACAAGCCGCCTTGATTATCTTTCTATGCGTTGAAGGAATAACAACATTGGAATCAAGCACAATGAAAAGCACATCATTGTAAAGGAAATAGTATCCGTTTCCGGCAGGGTCTCTGAACGGAACATCTGTGTCTCTGTTCGGATTGTTGTAATGGCTTGAATAGTTGGTTGTGTAGAATTCATGATTTCCGACAGCTGCGGCAATCGGATAATTTCTGAGCTGCGGAACGGACTCCATCAGCGAATATTGCTTTTCGGAATAGGAATCCTCAACCTGGTCGCCTGTCGAAAGAATGAAATTGATATCCTTATGGCTCTCGGTCGCAAGCTCCATCGTCTTGTACCAGCCGTATGTAT
>CALBHM010000352.1 GCA_937892835.1 uncultured Ruminococcus sp.
ACCACCAAGCCCCCGGCTACCATTGAGTGGGAATAATAAACAAGACTTCAAAAATGACGAATTTACGTCGTTTTTAAAGCCTTAAAATCTCAGTGATAACAATTTGATAACAGGAAGTAAAACTGAAATGTTCTGCATTTCAGGCGGTTTACAGGTCACGCCACTCTTTCGAGGGTTCATGTTTACCGCAGTCATCGGTCGTTTTTGGCCAGTTAAGCTTCCATTCTGTATATTCGGCCTTGCTGATCTTACCGTCAGCAAGGTCTTTTTTTCGTCTCTGCCACTCCGCAAAGAAGTCGTTCAGAAGAATAGAGCCGAAAATAATGCCCTTACGTTTGTTTCCGTCCTCATCTGTACAGTCCTCAACGCTGATCAGGTAATGTTCGTCCAGTTCAAAGAGCATCATCATAACGCCCTCCGCTCCGAGAATTTCATCATCAGCAAGGAAACGAGGGTTTATATCAAGCACCTCGGCAAGCCGTTTCACAAGTGCTTGTTTTGGTGTACGAGTGCCTGATTCATACTGTGCGATGCGGACATCGGCGGATTTCTCATCAAATCCGACAGCCATACCGAGCTGCTTCTGTGTCATTCCACGGAAATCACGGATACGGTGTATTTTATCTCCCATTATACTCATGGTGGTTTACTCCTTATAATATCGTTCTGTTAGTAGAATCATTATAACATATATGTTTAAGTCAGTCAAGAGATACTAAACAAAAAAATTTAGAAAATACGCAAAAGTGTCTTGACAAAAGCAAATTTGTTTAGTATAATGGAATTAAGCAAAAATGTTTAGAACAGATTTTGTGAATACAGAACACAGAAAGGAACAAATGTATATGTCAGAAAAATTTATTCGTGCAGAGGAAGTTGCTGAGGTTATGGAGATCTCTGTTGCCTATGCGTACAAAATCATTCGTAAACTCAATCAGGAACTTTCCGACAAAGGGTTTATCACAGTAACAGGCAGAGTGAACCGTGAGTACTTTAACGAGCGAGTGTACTTGGTGAACCCTCCCAAAAAGAAAGCTGGTGAGGAATAATGCCCGTATATAAGGATAAAAACGGCACTTGGTATGCTATGGTTCGTTATGAGGACTGGCAGGGGGAGCGAAAACAAAAGTGCAAGCGTGGCTTTGTTACCAAACGTGAGGCACAGAACTGGGAGCGAAGATTTCTGCTTCAGGCAAACAGTGACCTTGATATGCTGTTTAAGGACTTCTACAAGCTGTATGAACAGGATATGAGATCTCGCTTGAAACAGAATACATGGGAACATAAGGCACACGTCATTCAGTCGAAAATCCTCCCTTATTTCGGGGATAAACCGATGAAGAATATTCAGGCAAGAGATGTGCTTTCGTGGCAGAATGAACTGCTTCGTCACCGTGACAAAAACGGAAAGCCATATTCGGAAACGTATTTGAAGAATCTGCACAATCAGCTTTCCTGTATCTTTAACCATGCGGTTCGCTACTATGATCTTGGCGTAAACCCAGCTGCCAAAGCTGGAAGTATTGGCGTAAAGAATGCCAAAGAGATGAACTTCTGGACAAAGGACGAATATATGCAGTTTTCTGAGGTCATGATGGACAAACCAGTTTCGTTTTATGCCTTTGAAATGCTGTATTGGTGCGGTATCCGTCTTGGTGAACTGTTGGCTCTCACACCAGAGGACTTTGATTTCCAGAATCGAAAGCTCCGTATCAACAAGTCCTATCAGCGTATCAAGGGGCAGGACGTTATTACAGAGCCGAAAACCAAGAAAAGCAACCGTGCCATTGAAATGCCTGATTTTCTTTGTGAGGAGATGCAGGACTATCTCCGTATGCTTTACGATCAGAAATCAGATGAGCGTATTTTCACAATATCCAAGAGTTATTTGCATCACGAGATGGACAGAGGGGTAAAAGAAACGGGTTTGAAGCGTATCCGTATCCATGATCTGCGTCACAGCCATGTTTCGCTTCTAATCGAACTTGGGTTTTCGGCTGTTGCTATTGCAGATCGTGTGGGGCATGAGAGTATTGAGATCACTTACCGCTATGCACATCTGTTTCCGTCCAAGCAGGCGGAGATGGCAAATAGGCTCGGTGAGCTGAGGAAGGGAGGTGATGCAGATGTCAGCGAAAAATCTTGACAATAAGGGCAGATTCCGCAGCCGAACAGTCGGATTTCGAGTATCGCCTGAAGAGGACAAGCTGATAAATTCGGCAGTTGCACTGTCGGGACTGACCAAGCAGGACTACATCGTGAAACGGCTGCTGT